>RGEC01000183.1 GCA_009918425.1 Bacteroidota bacterium | reverse complement strand
AACAGACCTTGCCGACGATGTAATGAACAGTTCGGCGTCTGTGATGGCCCATTCGTTATGCAAACTGGGCACCATTTTCCAAAAACCGGGATTTATCAGCATGGGGATGGATTTGCTGGGCTTTGTCAAAAAACAATTGGTAGAATATCCGGGCTGGTATAGCAACTGGGGCCGTCTGGCTATGGCTTCATCCTGCGGTTTTATGCAGATAACCTGCACGGGGCCGGGCGCGCGGGAAGCCGCACAAAAGCTTTGTTTCGCCCTGCCTTCTCATGCACAGATATCTTTTGCAGAAACACCATCTGATTTACCACAGTTTTCAGGCAAAAAAATGGATGCGTTGCATATGTATGTATGCCTGGGCGAAACATGCCTGGAGCCCGTTCATACCGCCGAACAAGCCATTGAAATGTTGCAGGATTTAATATCGTTGAATCAGTGACGGACCATCAGGGAAACCTGCCTGGAATCAGCATTACCAAAGCACTGCAGGTAATATATTCCGTCCGAAAGATGCCGGGTAGAAATCACTATATCGGTTTCGCGGGTTGTAAATTCCTGTATTATCTGACCGGCAGCGGTGAATAAAATAACACGCTTCTCCCCTGCCATGCCCGTGGATAGCAGCGTCTGCCCTTCGGCAGGATTGGGATACAGGCGCATTGTGGATCTGCTGACATTCCTGCTCTTCATAGTCACATCCCACAATTTGGCCTGCGTGGCCGACAATATGGTTCGGTCTCCATTTTGACCGTTTAACGCCAAAAAGGCTACAACCCTCATATCAATAGGTTTTCCGGATACATATACATCTGTGCCTTTAGGCAAATACTGAGCGGTTCCGGCCATAAATTCTTTTTTCAGCAACTTTCCGAATTTATAACTCATATTCCACTCGAAGCTGTCGCCGGGTTTAAGAACATCGCCGGAAGCGGCAATGGGTGAACCCCAGATACCTGTAGGTGAAGAAACCGGTATATTTTGATGATAGTAACCCAGCAGCGGGCTGGATTTGCCTTTGAAAGTACTGCCGTCGGCAATGAGATATTTATTCGCAATCTGCTGATCAAAAGCCTGACCGTTGCCACGGATATTGTCTTCCAATACAATACTTCCTACACGCAAGTCTGATTTGGCAGCATAATCCAGCATTTTTACCTTCATTTTCCAGGTAAGCAAACCATGGGTATCTAACTGCATATTAAGTACCCCAATATCTGCCCAGCGCTGGTTTAACAGTGCATTGCGCACGGCAGAAGTCCAGTTTGCCGTTCCTTCCGTTGCAACCTCCTGATTCGATAAAACAGACACACGATTGATGATTGCAGAAGGAAAAGAATCCAGTTTCTCGCTGACAAAAGAATCTCCCGGCAATGCCATACCATCCAAAGTATGATGGGCAATGGCGATGAGGGTATCTCCCAGCTGTTTTTTCATTTTTTCTACCACGGCATCAGCAGGCGGACATTCTGCGCACCAGGCACCCGTGGCGTATTCCAGCATTACTTTATCTTTTTTGGGCGCCGTTCCTGCATACACTGTAGTTTGGGCAACTGCGCTGTCATTCGTTTGATTGGTTTCATTACCACCGTTCACATCGCTCACCCAAAACTTCACCAGTTGTCTGTCTCCGGGGGTAACCGCCGCGATGCCACCTGCGGCCGCAAGCGTATCCATCGAACCTGAGGAAGGCAAAATATTTAAACCACTAAGATTAAAAGTCTGAACAGAACCACTGTTTGCCTGATAATTCAGCTTCAACGATGTTACAGCCTGTGAACCTTCATTTTTAAGCACCACTTTTACCGGATTGTTATTCCCCGCAAGGGTTAAAATCGGCAGCTGAAACGAAGCAATCGCGATATCGGTAGCCGGCTGGGCACCGAACGTAAAGCGATAATAGAAATTATCCTTGTATGATTCACCCAATGGCAGATTGATAATACCGGGGCTGCCGGAAACCATGGTTGCATTGACGGCCGAAACCTGAACACCAAGCGCATGTTTGGGTGATACATAGTTTCGTACCGAGCCTTGATTCATGGAAACCAGATAAATATTGTGTGTGCCTTCTTCCAGCACCATGCTCCAGTAGGTGAAAGACAAGCTGTCACCGGGCGTACTCATGCTGTAAAACTTTAGCCAGAACTGCCGGTTGGGAGGATTTCCGAAAACTTTGCAAATAACCTTATCGTTATTGCCATTGGCACCCATACCCCAGAGGGTTACGGTTTGATTTGGCAAATTATTACTTGGCAGTGTTTCCGGACCTGTGGTGGGGGCATTGGCAGCCAGTGTATCGAAGGTAAGGAAGCCGGTGCTGCTAACCTTGAAATGGGTTACCGTTTGTCCGGCAAAACGAAAATCAAAACCGACGGGAAGAGCCTGAACAGTTGAATAGGATGGCTTTGCAGCAGAATCCATAATCAGTACCCATCCGCTACCGTTTTCGCTTTCCTGGTCATTTTCGCGATTGATTCCGCCAGGATTGCCTTTTTGCGGTAACTGATAATAATAAGACTGGGCAAACGCCGAAGTACAGAAACATAAAATTGCAGAAAGAATACCCTGTCTCATGAATGACTGCAAATTACGGCAATAAACCGTAGCCCGCCAATTTAGATTTACAGCGTTTTTACCTCGTTCACCAGCTTTTGCAGGCTTTCCTTGGCATCACCGAAGAGCATTCCGCATTTGCTGTTGTAAAACAATTCATTTTCAATACCTGCATATCCTGATTTCATGCTGCGTTTCAGCACCACAATCTGCTTTGCATTTTCCACATCCAGTATGGGCATTCCATAAATAGGACTGGACGGATCGGTTTTCGCAGCAGGATTTACCACATCGTTCGCGCCCACCACCAAAACCACGTCGGTGGTTGCGAATTCGGGATTGATGTGTTCCATTTCAACCAGCTTATCGTAGCTAACGTTGCTCTCTGCCAGCAACACGTTCATGTGACCGGGCATTCGGCCCGCCACCGGATGAATGGCATATTTCACTTCCACACCCTCTGCTTCCAGCAAGCCTTCCAGTTCGTGCACCACATGCTGCGCCTGAGCCACGGCTAAACCATAGCCGGGCACCACGATTACTTTCTGAGCATATTTCATCAGAATGGCCACATCGGTAGCCTGCACTTCACGCACTGAACCACCGGATTTACCGCCTGAAGAGGCCGCTGCAGAGCTTCCGCCCACAGCACCAATCAGTACATTGGTAAGGCTGCGGTTCATGGCTTTGCACATAACGATGGTAAGAATGGTACCGGCAGAGCCCACCAATACACCACCCATCAGCATCACATTGTTGTGGTATAAAAATCCGCCGCAGGCCGCAGCCACACCGGTGAAAGAGTTCAGCAATGAAATAACCACCGGCATATCGGCACCGCCGATGGGAAATACAAACAACAGCCCGTAAACGGCCGCAAGGACAATTACCAGATAAAAATACATCATATTCCCGTCTGCGGCAGCACCAAAATTCAACCATGCCATTGCCACAATGGCCAGCAGCATAATGATATTGATGAATTGCTGACCCGGGAATCTGAAATCACCCAGCTTACCGCTGAGTTTACCCCAGGCTACAATACTTCCCACAAAAGAGACCGTTCCGATAATCAAACCGGCTATAATAGCCAGATATTCACCGGCAGGCATGGTTGCGATGGAATCGCCCTTAAACTTCCATTCCAGCAAGGAGATGAGGGCAGCACACAAACCGCCCATTCCGTTAAACAGCGACACCATTTCAGGCATGGCCGTCATTTGAACGCGTTTAGCCATTAGCCAGCCTACAAGGGTTCCAATGCCAATGGCAGCAGTAATCAATCCAACGTTGTTTACAACATGAATTCCTTCTTCACCATGTTTAAAGAACATAATTCCCAGCACTGCGAAAAGCATGCCTGCAGCAGCTACCAGATTGCCTTTGCGGGCACTGTCGGGTTTACCCATCATTTTCAGTCCCACTACAAAACCCAGTGAGCCCAGCAGAAATAACACTTCCTGAATATGTTTCATGATTTAGCTCCTTTCCCCGGCTTCTTTTTAAACATTTCCAGCATTCGGTCTGTAACCACAAATCCGCCGATAACGTTCAATGTTCCTACTATTACCCCTATGAAACCCACAACCAGGCTGAATGTATCGTCGCCTTTGGCATGTCCGAGTACATAAATTGCACCAATCAGCACAACCCCATGAATGGCATTAGCCCCGCTCATAAGGGGTGTATGAAGCACACTGGGCACGTGCCCTATCAGTTCAATCCCCACAAAAACCATGAGGATTACCAGATAAATCATGGAGATATTTTCTCCGATAAAGTTGAATATTAAGTCCATTTTGGGTTGGTTTATTTGTCTATTGGTTTATTGGTCTATTGGTTTATTGGTTTATTGGTTTATTAGGTTA
>RGEC01000182.1 GCA_009918425.1 Bacteroidota bacterium | reverse complement strand
GGGTTTCTATAAAACCCATGCCTCCCATATCCGCAGCTAGGTTATAGACCTGCTCTGCTCCGCTAACGAAGGAAAGACAACTCTCATATTTTGAAAGATCCAAAACTCGATTGTCGGAATTTTCGAGTACTTGGTACCACTCACTTAGAGGCTTGATATCAGCGCATACCACTTCATGACCTTCGAAAATCAATCTACGAGCGAGCCAGCCGCCAATAAATCCACCTGCACCAGCTATCGCAATTTTCATAGAACCTCTTATTTTTCTTCACTTTTGGAGGAAGAATACATCATCCTATGCTTTGTATCCCTAGACATTTAAGGTGCTAAATCGGCAATGACTGATGTGTTTCCGGTACTCTAGAAAAGTGAAGGTAATAATTTTATGAATTATGGTTTAACACCCGGTTTCACAGGTTTCTTTTGCTGTCGGGCAGCTTGTTTTTTAATGTAATTATCTACTGCCTCTTTATCCTTCTTAATATTTATATCTTCGGGTGCCAGCTCCATCATATTGCCTAAATATTCAGAACACTTTTCCCATTGTTTTTTGTTACGTGCAATTACTTGCATGCGGTTGTAGGCAGACAGCATAGTTTGTTTATATTTTACCTTCTGATCAGCATTAAGACGTTTCATCCACAACAGATAAGCATCTGTAGCTTTGCCTAAAGAGTCAGTCTGATCAAGCTGGTCATAGGCTTGTGCAATTTTGTAATATCCCTGAACAGCTGTAGTGTCTTTATTTATGAGTTCTGTATAGGTTTCAATAGCATTCGAATATTTACCGGAATTCATCTGAGCATTTCCCAGATAAAACAGATCTTTATTTTCAAGACCTTTGTTTTTTATACGCTTCCACTCAATTACGCTTACGGCACGATCCCACTGTCTTCTGCCTGTGTAAAAATCCTGTAATTGCTGATACCATACAGCAGGACAATTCGCGGTATCGCTGATTATACTGACATGAATATCATATGCCACATCCAGTTGACCCAATCGTCCCAATAAATTGGCCTTGATAAATTTCTCCTGTGTAGACAATGGGCGATTCAGGTTTTTTACATGTTTGGCTTCATAAAGTTCAAAATAATCCAGTCCTGTCTGGTTAACTACCCTTGACGTATCGTTTTTCTGGGAATAGGAGTAAGCAATTACGCCATATAGATTTGTAAATAACTTGGCACCGGTTTTTTCCTGAAGTTCAAGAATACTTTTAGCCTCGGCTATAGCTTCGTCGTAATCACCGGCCATAAACAGGGCCTGAGAATACATTTTACGTGCTGAAATATTGTTGTTGCGCTTCAGGTATTCTTTGTAATAGAAAACCGTGCTATCGCGTTTTTTCATCAAATTGAAAATATCGGCTTTTTGCCTGTAAGCGGGGGCAAAATCTTTATCAATGTTCAGGGCATCATTCACCTGATTCATGGCAACATCATAATTTCCTACACGCTGATAAACCATACCCTGCCTAAGTTTTGAACGGGGATCTGTTTCATTAAGGTAACTTGAAATTGTATATTGCTCAATAGATAGGGATGCATCTCCTTTGTGCATTATCAGGTATGCATCACCGAGTAAAAGCTGAGCCTCAAAATCTGCTTCAGAGGCCATTTTTAGACGGTTGGCCGCTTTGTTGGCATAATCTTTTAGAACATCAGATGAAGCATATTTTACCATCAGATACGCCCTTCCAATTTCTCGGTTTACAACAGGCATAAGTTTTTTACCTGACTTTGCAGCAATGGCAAATTGCTCTTCGGCAGCTGCCACATTACCTTGTCTGAGCGCAAGGTGTGCAAGACCTATATTATTGAGGGTATATTTGGGTACAATCTGCAATCCTTTCTCAAACATTGCTTTTGCAGAGGCTGTATCTCCTGACTCCAGCAAGTTTATGCCTGCCCAATAATAGGGTTCCCCTACTTTGGGCTTTTTAGTGATTATGGCATCAAATGTTTTAGCAGCATCTTCATACTGTTCATTTCGGGTTTGCCTTCTTCCCTGATCAAGACTTTGGGCCTGCAGAAGGTAAACTCCGGCGGTGGCCAATGTGAATAACAGTGTTTTCATTTTTATGCAAAAAAAATATATGTTGAACGGTTTACGAAGAATAAATCAAAAATTAATCCAAATTTATTACTCTGTGTCAACTTCTATGGTTCTTCCTACATCAAAACAGGGTAATAAACCACTTTTCTTGACCAGAATTTGACCCGGTTGTGAGCAAATCCATGCGGCAAAACCACTTCCCAGACCCGAGTATCCCTGTAAATCGTGTATATACACATCCTGAACATACGGATATTGCCCCGTATAGATTTGAGACTGAAACGGATATGCCGCAGCTGTAGAGTCTGTTTGCACCTGCAATATTTTCACTTTTTTCTGGTAATGAGCAGCCAGGGTGTCTGTCTTATCGGCAAGTGTATTAACCCCCACAAAACCAACATAATCGGGGTGTGTAGCTACCCAGTCCATGACCGCATAAGGTCCGGGCAGGGAAATAAGGTTTGCATTTTCTTTATCATTTAATTTGAAGCGGCGATAGAAAAACATGTAGTTGTTACCCCCTTTTCGGTCAAAACACAACTTTGGAGCATCCTTTTGCAAAACCGATAGATATTGTTTCAGGTTAGATTCTTCAATTATTGTATAACCTGAACTCCTGTTCGAGACCAGCGCAATGGATGATCTGGCAAATTTCACCCCACGCACCTTGAAATTTCTGTTTTCCAGCGCCTGCTTTTCATTCTCGAAAAAATCTCTATGCAATATACAGATTCTGCATTTGCCATCATTAACAGCTTTCAGTATATCTGTTTCGGAAGCAAATGTAAATTTCAGCCTTGCTTTTGGGTATTTAGATTCAAATACTTCTTTCATCTGCGTTAGCATCAGCGAATCAGCAAAATCTGCCCAGATATTCACGTTTCCGGCCGTAGGCACATCTTTTCCTTCTCCCTGATAGTCAAAATTTGAACAACCGGTAAGTAGAAACACAGAAATTAAGAAAAGCTTAATTTTCATCTTGGGTTTTCCTTTTTCTACGCAGTAAAAGATAACCGTTTATTCCTCTAAAAACACCCCAAACAAATAGAATACAACCAAACCACAATGGATTTATACCTCTGCTCTCCAGGGTTTCGGGATGTAAAAACCAGAAATAAGTTCCCATGCCGATGAATATTGAAGCGGTGAGAAAATGATAAAAGTGTCCGGTTCTAAACATATCCAGCAAAAATAGTCAATAAAAAAGGCCTTACTATGAAGGCCTTCTTTAAGATTTAAAAATTGTTCTATCAGTGAACCATCATGGTGCGGCTAACCTTGCTGCCACCACTGATTAGGCTGTAGGTATATACACCAGCCGACAATCCGCTTGCATCGATAGGCAAAATATGATTTCCGCGGTTCATACCGGAGAAGGTAGTGTTACGAACAAGCATACCTGCTGTGTTGCGCACTTCCAGTTTGATATCGCCGGGGGCTGACATCCAAACCAGCACGTTAGAAACTCCGTTAAATGGATTCGGATAGTTCTGGTTTACCAGCATAATCTCACCGGTATTGGGTTTGTCTACATTCACACCCCAGATCATTCCGATTTTATTGCCGAGGATATCACCCACAGGAATAGCCTGATACATGATATCGTTGAGAACCACAGGGTGGTTTTGTGCATTGGCGTTGTTGTTGCTGAGATTGTTACCGGGAATTACATCCTGTTGCCACATGAGGTGCAGAAATCCATTGGCTCTGCGTGCTACGGTGGGGAAATCATCTTCACGGGTAAGAACCTGTGTAAGATCCTGAGGAGCACTCCAGTTTAAGCCACCGTCAGTGCTGCTTACAACAGCTATGTCGCGGTAGTTTCCACCCAGATCATATACATCGCCTTCAATAGGCACAGAGAATACACAGTAGATATTTCCATTATCATCAATTGCCGCGTTGGGCTGGCGCATCGGATTGGTATTGGTGAGTCGCGAACAATGCGAGAGAGTGGTATTGTTCACGGTTGGAAGATTGCCACTTTGTAAACCATAATATGTGGCAGCATCCATACTTATGGTGCCACTGCCATCTCTGTCAAATGCACTCACATCCACAATTGACTGGCTGATTCCGGTATTTTCATTCCAATAACCTATCCCTTGGGTAGCAAAAAAATCCAGGTACGTATCATTGGTAGTATCGTCATCGCCTACTCGGGCAACACCCCAGAAAACATGAATCTTACCGTTTTTATCAATGATTACATCGCAAGTGCCGTCATTGGTATATGGAGTATCCAGCATCAGTTTTTTAGATGTATAAGGGGCATACTTAAATGTATCTACAATGATACGCTTGAAGGTCGCTCCTGCATCGGTTGATTTCCACAGGATTACACCCTGAAATTTGTCTGCATTGACAATGGCAACTGTTTTTC
>RGEC01000181.1 GCA_009918425.1 Bacteroidota bacterium | reverse complement strand
ACAAAGATACCAATTTTCGGGTAATGCAGTAGAATTTAATTCACTCAATTCACCACCAACTTCATATTGCGCGTTTCGCCGGTGGATGGGTTGCGGGCTTTTACCACATACACTCCGGCGCTTAAGCCGCTGATATCAAATGCCTCTTGCTCGTTGCGGGTTTGGGTCAATATCAACTGACCTTGCAGGTTGTAGAATTCAGCTTCTATGCTGCCATAATACCAGGGAATGGCAATGCGCACCTTGCCATGCGCCGGATTGGGTTGCAGCATCATGGGTTGTTTCCACTCGCTGTAGCCCGCATTGTTGAATATACGGCCCAGGCTATCGGTTTTGAAGGCATAGGCATAGTGTGCAAAGGGAATATTGGTTTGGCCGAATGCAACCCCGTAATACCCGCCATCGCGGCTCTGGTAAACCTCCCGGATTTCTAGATATTGGGATGTGTGCTCCTGAAAAATATTGCGTTCCCAAATCAGTTTGAAATTAGAATTGTACCGCATAAGCCAGCTGCCTGCAACTGTAACGAACCCTCCATCTTTTAATGGTATAATCCTAACAGCAGTAATGGCCGAATCAATTCGGCGGACCACCTCTCCTTGGTTGTTTAGTATATAGAAAAAACTACCTATATCACACCTACTTCTTTTACCCCATGTAATATATAGTGAATCGTTATAGATGGCCAGTCTACTTAATTGGGTCAGTTCGTAACTTGGTCTGCAATCCATTTTCTCCACAAATCGGCGTGTCAGTATGCGCCCCATGGTGTCTACCGTAAAGATTTCATTGCGATTACCACCGTTCTCATCATCTGTAACCAACAAATACCCGCCTGTACTTTTATTGGGTAGTATCTGCTTGAAATACCGGCTTGTGCCTTTCTCATAGAACGAATTTTCCCACAGCATTTTCCCTGCCGTATCAAAACCGGCTATCCAGAATTGCATGGGACTGCGAAACGAGAATTTAGTGCCCCCGGCAATATACTGGTTGCGTTTTTTATCAAATATCACATCCACTGCCGTTCTGCTTGTGTCCTTTTCCTCAAATGGATCCTTGTACACATAGCGAATTTCTTTGCCCCGGTTGTTTATCGTGAGCATCGCAAAACCACCCAGCTCACCGGCAAGGCCAAACACATCATACCGGTCTGCATGCGCTTCGGGGAGAATGATGAAACCTAGCCCCCAGTAATTGTTATTTGCCCAAAGGGTTTCGCCGTTTGGGCTTAATCGTGTGATGCTTTCTCCAACAATTACCGTAAAACAATTCTTCTTGTCTTCGGCTATGTCAGTAATATATGGGGCATCGTAGAATTTCAAAAATGTATTGCTCTGTGCAGTGGTTCTGCCACTGCACAGAGCAAGTATAATCAGGGCCGATATGGGTTTAATACGCCACATATTTTTTCATCACCGATTGGCCGGTTTTGGTATCGGTGAGTTTTATCAGGTAAACCCCGCCGGGCAGTGGTTCTGCATGCGTGTATTGCCTGTCGCTGCTTCTTTTGCTCAACATAAGCCTTCCGGTTGGGTCATATAAACAAAGATACCAATTTTCGGGCAATGATGAAAGGGTAAAACTGCCATTGCCCGGGTTTGGATATAGAATAAGTTCCTGAAGGGTGTTTTTTGACACTCCCATGAACTGCAATTGCGTTGCTTGACTGGAGCAGTTAAGCCAATGGCTGCTTGTATAGGCCAGTTGTTTCCATCGGGCTGTTGGACTCACCGCAGTGCTGCTGTCGGGCCACCTAACCTCTATGTAGTAATTCAAATGGGAATCCAAATGGCGAAGCAACCCTCCATCTATAAAGAAAAATCCGGCACTATCCGCTATTGCGCTTATACCGGTGTAAGTTCCATTCTCATGAAAGAGTTTTACAATCGCATTAGCATTGTTAGTACAGGCAGAATTTACAACACCTGTGATATTGGGCCAATGTTCAATGGGAGCATCTTCAAACAGCAGGTGTCTTTCTGCCCACAGGATAGCCCTTGCCGGGTAAGCTGCAGGATTTACCAAGGTGGCATCCTGCGCGGCAATGCCTGAAAGAATATTCACCAAACTATCCGAAAGATCCGGATATTCGGCAACCTGATACATGGAATCGCGCGAAACGGTTTCCACCACAAATTCGGCACTATCGGTCCATAGCGTATCTGTTCTCAAATGATTGAGACCCTTGCTGTGCCACTGTAAACCCAGTCTATTATGCACCCAAATGGAATACACGGTTTTAAAATCGGATTCTATGGCGTTTGTAGGTTGGTATACATTCAGTTCAGCAGCAGCCAGCGCATAATCACGATTTTGAATGGCCATTTCAATGCTAACCAAATCATTGATTGCAGAATCGCCAATGGTCTGATGGGTTAATCCTGAAACATTGCTGCGGGCTATACCATATTTCAATTTCCATTGTAAAACAGGGTTTGACTCTGAGGCATAGTCAACCATACTCAAATCCGGTTTAATTTCACTACTGTCATTATCTTTATCCTTGTCTTTATCTTTTATAATTTCAGCGTTGCATAAATTAAGGCGCAGTTTGTTATTAACTATGCCATTAGGGTATCTAGGAGTAGGACTTAAATAACTAATTTTAGGGACAATGTTGTTGTTAAAATCCCATAGATTGCGGTCAATGGTATTGGTGTAAACATGAATATCGGATCCCCAGGATATTGTGCTGTTATAGGTATTGGGGCGACCAAAAACTTTATTATCAAATATATGAGCATGATACAACGCGTCATTGTGTGAGAAATTACGAAATGGGGGACGATTTCGCAAAAAGTTCCAGCTCAATTGAATCCCTATTACACAGGTGTTAAAGGTGTTGCAATAATAATTGCTGAACATGCCATCACCCGTAACCTGCAAGCCATTGCCGGCGTGTAGGATATTCTCTGTGAGCAGGTTGTTTTTCCCGTCGCTGATTCTAATGGCACTGGGCCTCCAGTCTCCGGTGCTATTGGCGGTAACAGTGTTGTTTCTATAATTCTGCCCCGTGGATATTTCTGCCCAAATGCCGCGGTAAAAGGCATTGAAGCTATTGGTGTAGTTGATGACATTGCTATCAACCTGAAAATCCTGATTGAAATAAGATTTAGGGGTTTTAATTACCGCCCGATCCAGAGGCAATAAAGGATTTGCGCCGGCTATCTGCTTCAGAATAACCCCTTGTCCAATGGGTTTCTGGGTTCCCATTTGGTTATACATTATCTTCATTATGCCATAACTTCGCATCGCGTTGGTGGGCTCAGACACTGCAATGCCCGCCGCATAAACATGGTTGTTAATCCGGTTGTTGTAAATCTGTATATCGGTATTGATTGCTTTAGGATCTATATACTTAGCATTGTTTGAGCAATGTATGGCAGCCCAATTGCAGTTGTCAAAGTTGTTGCTGCTAGAGGTAATCCACTGATCTCCAACAAGTAATTTCCCGCCGGGATTGTCCAGGTATTCCACCGCATACCCGGAAGTATTTTTGAAATTATTTTGATATATTTCTGTTTTTTGGGTTTTGCCGCTAACGCGTATCCCGCGGTACAGGTCATGCAGATTGCATTGCTCCACCCATAAGGTTCTGCCGGCTACCGCATTGGCATTAAATACCACACCGTAACTTTTTTGGCCGGTACATTCAGCGCGGTACAAGCCCAGAATAGTACCCGTGGCATCTATGCCAAATTGCCCACCAATGATGGTGTTTTGCGGTTGGCTTAAGTTACCAATGTTCACATTTGAATTCACCAGTTCAATGGCGGTAATGGTGCGCCGCATTTGGTCTGCATAGCCATTAGCACTTCCTCTATTGGGGTTTTTTAATGGTACAGATCCATTAAAATAGCAGTTTTCTATTTTAATGTACCTCTTATCTGTATTAATTAAAGTAACATGTTTTTCATTGGCAGAAAAACTGCTATTTTCTGATGCCTCGAAGCGAGAAAACCTACTAATGAGTTTAACCCCTGTATAGGCGTCCCTTATTTCTGCAATTTTTCCTGCGGTATTTTTTCGCATGTAAAGATTATTTTGTGTAGTGACAAAACTGCTAAGTAGCGAAATACCTTTCCACATCTGCCCACAAGAGGTGCCTTGGCAAACAGTGCCCCTGAGATTAACCGTGGAGTTTGGATAAACATCAAAAGCTGCATCAGTCCAAAATTCAATGTTCATTCCATCTAAAGTTACAGAGGTATTGCTGGGTACATTAATTGCATTTAAGACTATTACTTTTCCACTGCCTTTTGGCGTGAGGCCGTGTGAACTGTTGCTCCAATTGTAGGTCTGCCCCGGCTTAAAAGTGAAAGTATTTACCACTTCTGTTAGGTCTAAATTTTCATTGACCTGATTATCAAGTTGATCGGGTAGGTAGTAAATAGGATTGTTTTTGTCACAAACTACTTGAAATGTATCAAATAAATTATA
>RGEC01000019.1 GCA_009918425.1 Bacteroidota bacterium | reverse complement strand
CGGCCTGCCACAGCAGTAAATTCTCAGGTTCATATTCCTTGAAAACCTCAAAAAACAGTTTTGCATTAGCCTGCAGGTGCCGCCCTTTTATGGGTTTTTCGGCTGTGCCTTTAAAAACCAATCCGCTGATGCGGGCAATGTCGCTGAACCTTCGCCTGCACATTTCCGTGTAATTGGTGCTGCTATAGAGGTCAGCAATCAGGTTTTGGGTATTAAAAATATCTTCCTCCAGTGCTTCTTCCCAGGGAATAGGTTCAGGACTCAGCAGTTCAAAGCCATAATCGTTCATGGCAATGCTGAAAGATGCCGGTTTGAATTGTCCCAGCCGGTAGGCCATGAGCATGGCCATGCCTTCATTAACCATTCTGCCCTCAAAAGGGAAAACGAACAGGTGAAAACCTTCGCTGCTTTCAAAATACTCAATCAGCAATTCATCCTTGGCGGGAATTTGGCTTCGTTCCTGTTGCAGTTCAAACAAGGGTTTCAGGGCTTTCACCTCCTCGTCTTCGGGATGGCTGTGGGTTTCTATTTTTCGACGCAGAGCGAAACTCAATTCGCTTGTCAGACTCATCCTTCCGCCTTGCCAGCTGGGAACCAGTCCTTTGGTTTTACTGCTTTTACGCACCAGTGCAGTATTGGCTTCCAGCCTCATGAATTCCAGCATGCGGCCTGCAAAGACAAATACATCGCCTTCTTTCAGTTTGCTGATAAAATATTCTTCGATCGTACCCAGTCTTGCCCCACCCAATATTTTCACGGAAACGCTGGTATCTCCCGCAATTGTGCCGATGGACAACCGGTGCTGCATGGCAATTCGACGGCTTATAACTTTGTAACACCCGTTTTCATCTACGATTACCTTGTGAAAATCATCATATTGCTGCAGACCTGAACCGCCTGTGGTAATAAACGAAAGGAGCCATTGCCATTCTTCGATGGTAAGGGATTCAAAGGCATGGGTTTGGGTAATTTCTTTGAATACTGTTTCAGGATAAAATCCTTCGGAAACTGCCAGTGTAATCAAATACTGAATCAGTACATCCATAGCCCGTACCACAGGTATACGCGATTCTACCCGGTTTTCAGCAACTGCTGATTTCAATGCTGCAGCTTCCAGCAACTCAAGGCTGTGGGTAGGTACAAACCAGATTTGGCTGGTTTCTCCTGGGCGGTGGCCACTTCGGCCTGCACGCTGCACAAAGCGTGCAACACCTTTGGGGCTGCCAATCTGTATAACGGTATCTACGGGTCTGAAATCAACGCCCAGATCCAGGCTGCTTGTGCATACGACAGCTTTCAGCAAACCGCTGTGTAGGTTTTGCTCCACCCAGTCGCGCACCTCACGGGTCAGACTGCCGTGGTGTATGGCCATCCGACCGGCCAGAGAAGGCTGCGCTTCCAGCAGCCGTTGGTACCATATTTCACTCTGGCTGCGGGTATTGGTGAATATAAGACAGGTGTTACTGTTTTCGATGATCGGAATAACCTTGTTTAGCATAGAAATACCCAGGTGGCCTGCCCAGGGCAGGGTTTCGATATTCTCAGGAAAAACCGTGTGTATTTCCGGTCTTTTTGTTATTGTACTTTGAATAAAAACAGGCTGGGTCGGTGGCGGTAACAAAACCCTTGCGGCTTCTTCCAGATTGCCAATAGTGGCACTGATCCCCCAGACTTTCAAATCAGTTTTTATGGCGCGAAGGCGGCTTAATGCCAACTCTACTTGTACGCCACGTTTGCTTCCTATCAATTCATGCCATTCATCAACGACTACTGCCGATAAGTTATTAAAAAGATCCGAGTATCCTTTGGATGCGAGCATTATGTGCAGGCTTTCTGGGGTTATAACCATGCACTGCGGCATGTTTTTCTTTTGCCGGCTTCTCTCTGCATTATCTGTGTCCCCGTTTCGAAGACCTACTTCCCAGTTGATTCCCAGTTCATCGGCTGCAGTTTGTATGGCAGTTTTAATATCAGAACTTAATGCCTTAAGCGGCGTTATCCATAGCAAATACAGGCCTTTTTTATCCGAATTTTTGAATTTGTGTTCCAGCATCGCAGGTAGAGCCAGTGCATAGGTTTTGCCACTGCCGGTGGGCGCATTGAGAAGGCCACTACTTCCCAGCCAATATGCATCTGCACATTCCTGTTGAAACGGAAAGCACTGCCATTTTTTTGAAGCAAACCAGTTTCTGTATGCTTGCACATGGTCCATATTATGTTCTGCGTTGCTGTTTAAGTTAACAATGACCTTAGCCTTGCAGTTTTTGTTTATCCTAATAATTGTATTTATTTGTAAAAATAATCTACCATGAAGAAAATCTTACTCCTGTCAATAATTATGTGTCTGGGCTTTCAATTGGCTAAATCACAAACCGGAAAATCGCAGGTTGTGATGGTAAATGCTACTGCCAATGCAAATGGAACCATAGGTCTAAAATGGCCGGCTGAAAACTGGTCAGGTACATTTGATATTTACAGAAGGCCACTGGGAACAGCCTCCTGGGGCAACGCACTCACAAGTCTTATTGGCACAGCCAGTGCATGGACAGACAACACCACAAAAAAGGGAGAAAACTATGAATATCTTCTGGTAAAAACCAGCGGTGGTAATACCTCATCTTTGGGGTATATTTGGGCCGGGAATATGGTTCCTGAGACGCCATCATTAGGAGGCATTATCCTTTTGGTCGACAGTGCATATCTTAAAGCACTGGCTGCGGAAATTTCAGCTTTACAGAAACAGCTGAAAGAGGAAGGCTGGGTTGTATCCTCTATTGCTGCAGGAAGAGGTGAGAGTGCACAGACCGTGCGCAACCGTGTTATTGCCGAATACAACCGCAGAAACAGTGCAGTAAAAACCCTTATGATTATTGGCAGGGTTCCCGTGCCCTACAGCGGTAATTATCTGGCCGCTACAGGTCAGGTTTATCCCCCCGATGGGCATCCGGATCATGCCGGTGCCTGGCCCGCAGATGGTTACTATGGCGATATGGATGGTGTGTGGACCGATGCGAGCGTTACCAATACTGCAGGTTCTCAAACGCGTAACCATAACAATCCCGGCGATGGCAAATTTGATCCAACGAAGTTTCCCGGAGTAGTGGAATTGGAAGTGGGCCGCATAGATCTTTTCAATATGCCGGCTTTTAGCAACAACGATACCCTGCTTGTGAGAAAATACCTACGTCGCAATATGCTGTGGCGTACCAACCGCCTTGCTGCAGTGGAGCGAGCATTAATTGATGACAATTTTGGTTCCCTGAATTTGTCCAGCACCGGGTTTCAAAACTTTTCATGCATGTTTCCTGTTGACAGCATCTTTGAAAACCGCGATTACATCACCACACAGAAAAGCAATTCTTACTTGTGGAGTTATGGCTGTGGCGGCGGTTCAAATACTTCATGCAGCGGCATTGGCACAACCTCAAGTTTTGTGGCTGATTCCATGCAGAATATCTTTACAATGCTTGCCGGATCATACTTTGGTGACTGGGATCAGCAAAACAATATACTCAGGGCTCCACTATGCAACAGTGCACTTACAAGTGCCTGGGGCGGCATTCCCAAATGGTATGTTCACCATATGGCTTTGGGAAAGAACATTGGCTATGGAGCAAAGTTATCCATGAATAATGTGACCGATTACTGGAACGGCGGCTTTAATATGAGTGACAACAAAATACATGTTGCTTTGCTGGGCGACCCCACACTTAAAATGAGGCATTTGTCACCCGTGAACAAAGTTTCAGCCGTCAGCCAAAATAATCTTGTAAAACTTAACTGGAGCAAGGCTTTGGGTAAACACGACGGATATGTGGTTTACCGCTTTGATACGGCTGCAAATACGTATTTCAGGGTGAATAAGAACTTTATTATTAAAGATACTTTTTACAACGACAGTACCAATTTCAACAATGGCAAAAACACTTACACAGTCAGAGCCATTCGCCTGGAAACTACGGCTTCAGGAACTTGGTACAACCTGGGTTCAGGGGCTTTTGTGAATGTGAATCACCTTAATACCAGCCGGGTTGTATCCGCTCAACTAAGGGGCATAGTCATTCACCCCAATCCCGGCAATGCTGAAATGCAGGTAACGCTCGCTTCGGCAGCAGACCAGGGATGGCAAGTAAGCATTGCAGACCTTACCGGAAGAATTTTGTCAGAGCAGCAAATCAATCCGGGCAATAATTCAGTAAAAATCAATACCGGTGATCTTTCACAGGGTTGTTATATGGTTCTTGTAAGCCATAACGGCCATTATGTAGCAACAGAAAAGTGGATTAAGAACAGATAAAAACGACAAAATCTGCATTCTCTATGGATTAAACATCGTTTATTCCATTTACTGCGCGCACGTTCGGTTACCTTTGCGGAAGGGTTATGAGAGAGCTTTTCGTCCTCAATGTGTATTTCAGGCGTTATGCAGGCAAAATGCTGTTTGGTGTTTTCTGCATAGTGCTGAGCAATATGGTAGGCGTATACGTAGCTGTTTTTGTTCGAGAGGGCCTGAATGAGGCAGTTTCGCATAGCCGTATTGTTTCAGGTCTGGGAGGCGATTCTTTAATGGGAATGGTATACGCATCTGCAGCCGGTTTTGTAGTGCTGCTGCTGATAGCAGCCGGGTTAAAAGGCCTATTTATGTATCTAATGAGGCAAAGCATTGTGGTAGTAAGCCGGAAGGTAGAATACGATCTCAAGAATGATATCTTTGGCCATTATCACAAGCTTGGACTGTCTTTTTACAGAACCCATTTTACCGGCGACATGATGGCCCGCATTGGTGAGGATGTGAGCAATGTGCGCATGTATGTGGGGCCGGCTGTGATGTATTTTGCCAATATTATTTTTACCTTCATTACAGTCATTACCCAAATGTTGTTTGTAAACTCCCAGCTTACACTTTGGGTGCTGATTCCTTTGCCATTCCTCAGCTATAGCATTTACCACGTAAGCAAGATTATAAACCGACGCAATACCGATATCCAAAACCAGCTGAGTGTGCTGACTACAGCTTCTCAGGAAACCTTTGCCGGCATTCGGGTTATCAAGTCCTTTGGAGCCGAAAGTGCATTTTTTGAAGATTTTTCTGCTAAAACAGAAACATACCGCCGGCTGAACCTGCGTTTAGCCGTAGTAAACAGCCTGTTTTTTCCGCTGATGATTTTACTGGTAGGTATCAGCACACTGATTGTCTTATACCTTGGGGGTAAAGCCGTGGAAGCGGGAACTTTTAGTGCAGGAAATATTGCTGAATTTATTTTATACTTAAATATGCTGATATGGCCTGTGGCAAGTCTGGGGTGGACTACCGCACTGGTGCAAAAGGCTGCGGCGAGCCAAAAGCGAATCAATGAGTTTCTGGATTATGAAACCGAAGCTGATTCCCCTAATCCGGTTCCATTTAAATTCAGCAGGGAGATTTCTTTTAGCAATGTCAGTTTCACCTATTCCGGAGCCGTAAAACCTGCACTGAGTAACATAAGTTTTACTATTCCAAAAGGGGCTATTCTGGGTATTACCGGAAAAACAGGTTGTGGTAAAAGTACGCTGGCACAACTGTTAACGGCGCAAATTATGCCCAACAACGGCGAAATTTTGATTGATGGTAATACTCCCCAGGCTTTCTCGCGAAGGGATTTCAACAGCCATATAGCCTTTGTGCCTCAGGATGTGTTTTTGTTCAGCGATACCCTTGCCGAAAATATCGCCTTCGGACTTTCTGACGGAGAAGAAAGTGATGAAAAAGTAATGGAAGCAGCCATGCTGGCTGGTCTTGGCCGAGACATAGCACAATTCCCGCTGGGGTTAAAAACCCTGCTCGGGGAGCGAGGTGTATTGCTTTCGGGTGGACAAAAACAGCGGGTTTCCATAGCGCGGGCTCTGATAAAAGATGCTGATCTCTATATATTTGATGACTGCCTAAGTGCTGTAGATGCAGATACCGAAAAAGAAATTATACAATCGCTGACCCAAAAGCTGCAAGGTAAAACAGCCATTATCATTAGCCACCGATTGGCTTCCCTGCAGGCGGCTAACCAAATCATATTACTGGATGAAGGCAAGATTTCCGAATCGGGCACATTTTCTGAGCTTGTCCGAGCAGGCGGCAGCTTTGCCGAACTGTATAAATTACAGAGCAATACGCATTGAGCCTGTAAGTCTTTATTATAATTATTTTACACGAAAAAAATAATTTTGAAATCTCGATTTCATTCCCATACATTTGTTCTAAGTACTTGAAAATAAGGAGATATTCAATATATGGGAGAAGACTACCGCAACGACCAAGAAGAAATTTATTCAAAACGAATCAGAGCAGGCAAGCGAACCTACTTTTTTGATGTAAAGGCTACACGAAACAATGACTACTACATCACCATCACGGAGAGCAAGCGCAGCAAATTTGATGATGGGAACTTCATCAAAACAAAAATTCATCTTTACAAAGAGGATTTTCACAAGTTTAGAGATGCGCTGCAGGATACAATAGGACACGTGAAGACCAACCTGCTGCCTGAGTATGATTTTGACGAATACCTGAGCAGGGATTCGGAAGAACCAAGAGACAGCGAATAATTCACTGCCTTTGTAGAATGATTGGGTGCCCGAAGGTGCCCTGTCTCTCTATTTTGTGCATATTTGCAACAATGTTTAAGAAAATTGCTTTGTATGGTCTGGCATATGGCTCGGCTGCCACTGCCATGCATCTCATATATTGGTACAGGGATTTGTACCTTACCTCTTCATTCGGTGCTGTATTGCCCCTGCTGGGAAATGTAGTTTTTACCGGCCTCGCGGTATGGCAGTTCCTGAAGCAATTGAAAAAAGATTCTGAAACGCCGGTTAATTTGGGAAAAGCACTGTTTGGCAGTTTGCTTACTTCCCTGCTCGTTGCTATGTGCACTGTAGCCGGCCTGCAGCATGTTTTGAAAAACGAACCCGGAAAAATCAAAGCGTATACGGCTGTGGCCATGAAGCACCAGACCGAAAAAATTGAAAGAGAATTCAAAAAAGATGAGCAGGCTATTAAAATAGAAGAGGCCAAAGCCTATATAAGCAAGCAACTTGATCCCATATCCATCAGTGTTTCGCAAATTCAGATGTGTTTGAGTACGGGCGTAGTGATTGCTTTGCTGGTATTTGTTGGAAGCGGTAAAAATTCATGAAGAAAATTGCGGGTAAAATATGGCTGGGCTGGGCCGGTATCTGGTTCGCATCGCTTTTTCTGGCCATGTATCCGCTTTTTTATCTTTTTCTGTCATTCAGAAAAACATATCCTACAGCGCACAGGCTGAGACGTTTGTGGGGCGTTTTAACCTGTATTCCGGCCGGACTGATTCCTGTCATTTCCCGCGAGGCTAAAATACCCCGGGGCCGCAAGATCATTTATTGTGCCAACCACTGCAGTTACCTTGATATTCTAACCTGCGGTACCTATCTGCCGGGATTTAATTTTTTCATGGCCAAAATGGAACTTAGCAAAGTTCCTTTGTTTAGCAAGTGGTTTGAGACGCTCGATGTGCCTGTGAAGCGGGAGAATCTACGCAGTTCACATGCTGCCTTTCATATGGCTGCAGAAAAGATGCAGGCCGGTGCTCAGATGATTATATTTCCTGAAGGTAAGATTCCTCCGGATACTCCCAAACTACATAAGTTCAAGCCGGGTGCTTTCCGCCTGGCCATTGAGCAGGAAGCCGTGATAATTCCCGTAACTTTGCCTGACAATCACAAAAGAATGGATGTGTATTCATGGATTGCGTTTCCCGGCATTATGCGAATGTATATCCACGAAGCCATAGATACCCGTGGTATGAAGGCTGAAGATGCGAGCAAACTGGAACAGTCCGTTTTTGAAGTGATGGAAAATAACCTGAAAAAGAGAAAAGTTTACGCATGAAAATAACACCCGAAAAAGTGCAGGAGCTGGCTGCTTTATCGCGCCTTAAGTTTGAAGGAGAGGCCGCAGAGAGAATGCGTCAGGATCTGGAAAACATCCTGGAAATGTGCGAAAAACTCAATGAAGTAAATACCGACGGTGTGGAGCCCCTGATTTACATGACCGACAGGGTAAATAACCTCCGGGAAGACAAAGTAGAGCAGGAAATAACCCACGAAGAGGCGCTGAAAAATGCACCCAAAAAAGACAGTGATTTCTTCCGTGTCCCCAAAGTAATCGGCCAAACCGACTGATGCCGGACAGTGCTCTCATATCCCTCACCGGTATTCAAAAACGCTATGACCTTGGCGAACAGGTAGTGTATGCACTCCGCGATATCAATCTGCAAATATTGCGGGGAGAGTATGTGGCACTGATGGGTCCCAGCGGGTCGGGTAAAAGTACCCTGATGAACATCATTGGCTGTCTGGATACACCTACCGCCGGAACCTACATTCTGAACGGAAAGGAAGTGAGCAGTATGACAGACGGAGAACTCAGCCATATCCGAAACATGGAAATCGGGTTTGTATTTCAGACTTTTAACCTGCTGGGCAGACTCACGGCACTGGATAATGTAGCATTGCCTCTGGTGTATGCCGGGGTGAGCAAAAAAGAACGCACCGAACGGGCTAAAGCGGCCTTAAATGACGTAGGTTTAAGTGACCGCATGAGTCATAAGCCGAATGAACTGAGCGGCGGACAAAGACAGCGTGTGGCTGTGGCCCGTTCCCTCATAAACAATCCCAGTATTTTGCTGGCAGATGAACCTACCGGAAATCTGGATACCAATACCAGTAAGGAAATTATGGCCTTGTTTGATGAAATTCATGCAAAGGGCAACACCATTATTCTCGTAACCCATGAAGAAGATATTGCTCGCTATGCCAAACGAATGGTACGTGTGCGCGATGGCGTGATTGAGAACAACGCGTAAAGAAATTATCTGCGTATTATAAATTCAACCCTGCGGTTTAGTGCGCGTCCTTCTTCAGTTTCATTGTCTTCTACAGGCTCTGTATCTCCCTTACCGAAGTATTTCATTCGCCCTGCAGAAACACCCTTTCTTGTAAGGTAGTCAAACACAGCCTTGCCGCGTTTTACCGATAATTTAAGATTATCATCACTAACCCCCTGATTATCTGTGTGTCCCGTAATTTCAAGTTTCCATGAGTCATGCGCTACCAGTTGCTCTGCCAGACTGTCCAGTACAGAATAAGACTCCGGTAGCAAATGTGCACTTCCGGTGGCAAATTGTACGTCACGTAAAACAAAGCTTTCCCGTGTTTCAGGTTGTTCGGTAAATGCTGAATCCGGCACACATCCTTCCGTATTGCAAGGGCAGTTGGTTCCGGCTGCTTTTTCTATCAAAACAGGATTTTGGAAGTAATAATATATTTCACCTGAAGTCAATCCATTAAAGAGTGAATCCAGAGGCCAGAATTTTGTGTTTGCCTTTTTACTGAACTGACCGACATAAAAATATTCTTCACCCCCGTTTGCTACAAACGATCCGGAAATGGTCATCCATGAGTCCCTGAGTGCCATAGGAATATCTTTTGGAGATAAAACACTAGACGGCATATCTGCAAGTATCTCACGAGAATATATGTTTTTTAGCTGTGCTTCAGAGAAAACAGCCCCCAAACTATTTACAGCGTAATTATCATCATTTTTCAACCTGACCTGGAAGCGAAAACAATATGTTTTACCCTGCTCAAGCTTCTTCTTGAGCGTTCCCCGAATTACTTCATAGTTGGCGCCTGCCGCACGAAATCCCAAAAACTGCAATCCGAATTCGCGGTAATAATCCGGTGATTCATTGGCAACACCCCAGCCTTTCACAAGATCATTATGAAAGTATAGTTTACCCACTCCTTCTTCTTTTTTCACTGTATTGAAACCGGGATTTAATATCAGGTTTTGTTCTTCGCTAACAGGTTCTTCATGCTGTCCTATGAACGTCGTCAATCCGGGAAACATAGATATAAGTGTGCCATCTTTCCAGATAATATTTTCCCTATTGGTTGTTACATCGGTCTGGCCCCTGATGGCATTGGTGTTAATCCCAATTACTCCCGGTATGGGTTTTACAGCTGCAGCCTCAACCGCTTTGTTTTTTATTGTATTCAAATCAATGGTGAATCCTATTGATATTTTATAATAATCGATGTGGGTTTTGCCATCTGTAAAAAATAGGTTCACGTATGAATCCTCGCCCGCGGTTACAAACATGGAATCATCACCCATTCTGGCCCATCCGCTATCCAGAACCGTGATTTTAGATTTTTTATCCCTAAAATAGTTCACTACGACAAAGGGTTTACCCTCCTCGTTGTACCATGTCCAGTCTCCTGATTTATATCCGGCACCATCCTCAGCTATATAGTTGCCCGTTTTAAATAATTTTCCTTCATCATTGGTGAAATTCCAGTTGCCTTTCCGGTATTCCTGAAACATCCATCCTCCATAGGATGCCTTGATTTTGTGCTTGCATACAACGCCTGTTGCGGTTCCGCCATCTACGGTCAGCGTGGTTTTTTTACATTGCCCCCAAAGCAATGCCTGACTGCAAAACAGGGTAATGAACACCCAAAATATGCGTCTATTCAATGACAAGATGAGTTTAAGGTTTTTCGGCACTTTATGGCAGCACTATTCCCTTAACGATAATATACAGAATTTTATTGAAAATTCCTAAAAAAGACAGTTATTTTTTTCTGAAACCCAGGCTCACTCCATTAATGCAATAGCGCAGACCGGTGGGTTGTCCGTAGCCATCATTAAAAACATGGCCCAGATGTCCACTGCATCGCGCACAAACTACCTCCGTGCGAATCATATTGTGGCTGTAATCTACTATTTCTTTCACCTTGCTTTTATCTATGGTTTCATAAAAGCTTGGCCAGCCGCAGCCTGCATCAAATTTGGATTCACTGCGAAAAAGTTCATTGCCGCAGCCCTTACACACATAAGTTCCGCTATCCCAAACCTGTTCAAAGGGGCTGCTGAACGGTCTTTCGGTTCCTTTCTGTCTCAATACCCTGAATTCTTCAGGGCTTAGGCGTAGCTTCCATTCTTCTTCGGTAGCCGGTACCGGCAATAAGGTATCATTGGATTCATTGTGCATGGCTGTATTGATGGGTGGCGATGGGTTTTTTCCCGATCCGCAGGCAAAAAACAACAAACTGCAGCATATTATCAGGTAAAAACGCATGTCAAATTCCTTCGCAAAGTTAACACCAATGCCTGCCGAAAGGTTTTTGGTCCTGCAGGATTAACTTTGTAGGCAGCTTGAATTATTTCGCACATTACTATTTCGACCACATGCCCGGAGAGGTACACCATAATCTGGGCCTGCTCACACCTGATTTTGTGCGGAATTTTCTCCCCGGCAGGCGCCTGCAGCCTGAAAAATTTGTTGGGCATGAACATCCGGAAACAAATGCCATGCATAGCGGTGCGGTGAAACATGTTGAGCGTGACAAACGCTTCCATCAGTCCACATTTTTTAAAGAGATTACTCCCGAAATAAGCAACATTATAAAACCTGTTTTCCGGGAACAAAATATCCCCCGTGCCTGGTTTGCCGCCCACCTTATAGCCGAACTGATGATAGATCGCATTCTGATTAAACAGGAACCGAACCTGATAGCCAGATTTTACGCGGAACTGGAGCAGACCCGGCCGGAGATAATAGATGCGTATCTTATGTCATTCAATATTGAAATGACGCAAGAATTCAATAAACGTTTGCAGCGATTTTGTGAGTTGCGTTATTTAATGCAATACGTTCACAATCCCGCATTTGCCTTTTCGCTAAGCCGCATCTACATGTATGCCGGGGTTAGTCAGGAGTGGACAGAGCAACAGAACCTTGGGGTACAATCAGTTTTGGATGAAGCAGAAAGTCTTATTTTTGTGAATATGCCCCGACTGATGGAGGATATGATATGAGATACATCAGCTTATGGCTCCTTTTCATTTTAACAACGCAGCTCTCTGCGCAGAGCAGCCGCAAGTATGTGAATGAGTTTATGTATGTAGGTGCAGGAGCACGGCAGTTTGGTATGGGTAAAACCGGAGTTGCAGGCACTTCGGATGTTTACAGTACTTATTGGAATCCGGCGGGCCTTGCGGAGCAAACCGATAAAATTCAGGTGGGTTTCATGCACAATTTTTATTTCCAGAATATTGCCAATTTTGATTATCTGACCCTGGGAATTCAAGCCTCAAAAAACAAGGTTTTTGGTTTTTCGATACTGCGTTTTGGCGTGGATGGTATTCTCAATACACTGGACCTTATCCGAAATGGAGAAATAAACTATGACCGTGTCACTACATTTTCAGCCTCAGACTATGCATTTGTAGGCACCTATGCCCAACAAACAAGACCCGTGCGAAACACAGATTTGTTGGTAAGCTGGGGTGGAAATGTAAAGCTTGTACACCGCAAAGTGGGAGAGTTTGCCACTGCATGGGGCTTTGGACTGGATGCAGGCTTTAAAATCCGCGATTACAAAGGGAAGTGGGGTTTCGGGATTAATGCACGAGATATAACCACTACGTTTAACAGCTGGAATTTTACATTTACCAATAATCAGAAAGATATTTTATACCTCACGGGCAATACCATTCCCAAAAACAGCTTAGAGCTTGCACTTCCGAGGTTCAATGCGGGTGGGTTTTACCGATTTACCCGGAATAAATTTGAATTGCTGGGCGAAGCCAACCTGGATATTACCACCGACGGGGAAAGGAACACCTTACTAAAAACAGGACTCATTAGTGCTGATCCCAGGCTGGGTATTGAAGCTGGCATCAGGGAAGATGACAAAAAATTTCGCCTTATGGTGCGCGCCGGGGTTTCTCAATTTCAGCGAGAAACCCGCAGCAATGGCAGTTATGGGCTTACCATGCAACCCAGCACCGGTATTGGCGTTGAAATCGATCGCCTGAAACTTGACTATGCACTAGCAGGTTTTGGAGCCTCAGGAACAGGTCTTTACAGCAATATTATATCGCTGAGCATAGGTATTAATGGTCAAGCCAAATAACCTATAGAAGCCAGTTTTTCAGTGGTTCGCCGTAGAGAGAAAGTATCAACAATAGCAGCAATACGGAGTGCAGAAATCCTTTAATGCGTTGTCCTTTTTCACCCAGCAAGAAATAACCTGCAAAAAGTGCAAGACCGCAGTTTGCAATGGTTATATAATACCGCAGATGGTCGTATTTAATTAATGCAATAAAGATAGCAAAGGCAAAGAAAGTTATAGATACAAGGTTTATTCGCCGTGTTTTGATGTTGTTTTTGAAATAGTGTAAACTTGATTTGATGATTCCGGAAAATGTCAGCAGAAAAAAGAATGTCATAGCCACATAGCGCAAAATAGCTTTGTCAAGCTTAATATTCAGGTTGTATTTAGGTATTGGGAAATCGAACTGCTGGTTGGTTAAGAAATGAAAAGACCAGATCATACCCAGCGGAATAAGGGTTCCGGTAATAATAGCCAGTAGGTCTCTTGGGCCCACATTTTTGAAAATAACAGTAGCGATAAGTAAAATAAGTGGTGCACCCAGGTATTCCGTAACAAAAAATGACCCCAGGGTTAGCAGTGCGGATGCATAAAAAAGCAATGTCGGGCTTCGCTCACTCTGGTGCATGCGAAAAAGAAAGGCAAAGGCTCCTATAACGAAATAATTGGAGACCATAAGTGGATTGATATGCAGGTTTTCCGGGAAGATGCTGTTTGCCAGAATAAATAGCCAGGCCGGCATGAATGTGGGGGTGTAGAGCACATCATGCTCGTTGCAGAGCCTGTTAAACATCATAGCTTGAGTGAAAACCACCAGAAAACCCAGTGAAAGTGATAGCCATGGCCATTGTCTAACAGAATTAAAAAAATGTTCAAAGACAACCCCATTAAGCGGTTCAGGGCTGCTAGCCGTCAAGGTAAAAGCAGGAATGCGCAGGATTAATGCGCCAATAAAAACCGTAAAAACCGCCGACGGACCTATATGTTTAAAATACTTCAGCACTACTCTGCAGTAACTTTCATCAGCATCATTTGTTTGTCCATATTCAGTGGCACCACAAAACGGTTATAGCCAATCTGCCGCCCTTCTTGAGGAATGAACCCGGTATAAACTTCATCGCTGTTGAACAGAACCTTCTGCAAAATTGCACCCTTTTGGTCTATACTCAAATGCATCACCCGATTATTTTGTGTAGCATTGTCGTTGTATAACAGCTGCGTGGTGCTGTCACAAACATACAAGGCTATTCCATTATAAAATCCCGCACCGGCAAAACCGCTTTGCCGTTTGTGAATCACACGAAACCATTCCATTTCTGCACTGGCATTCAGTGATAACAGCATCACATCATCGTAGTGATAGACATTTTTACTGCTGGTTTGAGGAATACCGTTGATGTAAAAGGTTTCCAGATGCTGTGTGATGTAAAATTTCTCGGCAACAATAAGATTGCCGCCATCATCTCTTGGCACAATTTTGCGTATAAACATATTGTCCGGAATTCTTCCTTTTTCCTGTGCCGCAGCACCTATAAGTTCGCTAACCAGATCCATTGAAAAAGTAGTTTTGCTTAACAGCTCTGTGCGCCCCTCCTGCAGCGAATCATGCAACGGTAAAACCAATGTTCCTCCGCTTCTTTCCTCTTTGTTTTCGTCCCAAAAACTACTAAAAATAAACCTACCGCCAAACTCATCCCTTACTAGCTCTTCACCATTGATATGAAATGAGGTTGCATTGATGGGGAAAAGTGGTTTAAACCGCTCTTTGTCTCCAAAAGCAGCAAAAAAGCGTATGGGTGAGCGCCTGCCGGATTCGTCGTCAAATGAAACAACACAGGCATGATGGCCTTCATTTCCAAGGGAGGCCTCCTGCACATCTACCAATCTGCTGCTGAAAGGGATCAGGCAATCCTGCTGCCATTTCCGGTGTGAAGGCAAATGAAATAGGGTGACACCCAGTTTTTGCAAGCCCTGTTCAGAAATTTGCTCGGTCCACACAGCGCACCATTGCCTGTTTATACTGTATTCCGCGGTCACAGCTTCGGTTGATTCGAGTCCGTTTATAATGCCAAGACTGCCTGCAAATTCTTTGTCAAGGCCTTTTGCAATCAGCCGATATTGCAGAAATGTCTGTTGTTTTATCTTTTCCAGGTACAGCAAACAAATGCCACTGTCCCAAGTAAATAGCTTAATGAGGCGCGAACGTTTGCCAAGATCTACAGGTTTTTCCTGCACATATTCAAGGTTGTGGTTAACCCGGATTATTGTAAAATTTTTCCGCATGTCCGCATCGCGGTAATTCATTAGGTATATGCCCTCGGCATTTTCACCTACTACACGATAGTGGCTATATATTGACTTTCCCCCGGGCAATGCGTTCAGGGTTACCTTTTGTGCCAAAAGATTAGCAGAACCCAGCAGAAACCATATTGCGATGATGCGCATCAACCTGATTTCAAAATTCGCTTTCCCATGCGGCATTGCCAAACCAAAAGGGTAATTTTGCCCATAATCATGGGGAAAAACAAGGAAGCCCTTCATTCTACCGAGAAAAAACAGGAATATGCCGTGCTGGTAGGTGTGGATTTTCCTGCCCAGGAGGGCCGATTGCATGAATACCTCGATGAGCTTGAGCAGCTGGTAGCCACCGCAGGCGCCATAACCCTGAAAAGGTTCACGCAAAAATTGCCCCATCCGAATCCCAAAACTTATCTGGGAACAGGCAAACTGGAAGAACTGGTGCTGTGGGTAAAGGAACACAACGTGGATATGGTGGTTTTCGATGACGAATTATCACCCAGCCAAATCCGAAATCTGGAGCAGGATATGCCCGATGTGAAAGTGCTGAGCCGTACGCATTTAATTCTGGATATTTTTGCCCGAAATGCAAAAACAGCTCAGGCCAAGATTCAGGTAGAACTGGCACAAAGCGTGTTTCTACTTCCCCGACTCACCCGCATGTGGACCCACCTGAGCAGGCAGAAAGGGGGTATCGGACTCAGAGGTCCAGGGGAAACCGAAATTGAAACGGATCGCCGGGCGCTGCGCAACAAAATCAGCGTGCTGAAGGAAAGGCTGGCGCACATAGAAAAAACATCACGAACCCAGCGCGCATCCCGAGAAGGCATGTACCGCGTGGCGCTTGTGGGTTATACCAACGTAGGCAAAAGCACCATTATGAATCTGCTAAGCAAAGCCGATGTGCTGGTGGAAAACAAACTATTTGCCACACTGGATGCTACTGTGAGAAAAATTGTGTTGTCGCACCCCACCGATGAACTGAAAACCATGCCCATTCTGCTGAGCGATACGGTAGGTTTCATCCGCAAACTGCCCACGCAGCTGGTGGAAAGTTTTAAAAGCACGCTGGCAGAGGCATTGGAGGCAGATTTGCTGGTGCATGTGGTAGATATTAGCAGTCCGCATTTTGAGGAACAAATGCGCTCGGTTAAGGAAACCCTGCTGGCCATTGGCGCCGGCAACAAACCCGAGCTTGTGGTTTTCAATAAAATTGATGCTTTCCGGGGTGCCCCCGATGATTTTTTTGTAGGCCATACAGGCCTAACAGCTACACAGTTTGAAAAAAGCTGGATCGCCAAGGAAAATGCACCGGCAGTTTTTATTTCGGCCACGGGCAAAGACAATGTGGATGCCCTGAAAAAGGCGCTAACAGAGTTGTTGTTACAATTACGAATACAATAATAACCAATTTGAATAATTAATATTATTTAAGTATATTTGATATTGATTTATGACAAAAAAGCAGATTATAGAAAAACCATTCAAGCCATCAATAAACTTCACACTGATAAAGCTTTAGAGATATCGGATTTTGCAGAATTTGTATAAAAAAAATACGAAAATTACATTTTAACCGAAGGTGTTCAACATTTGGTAAGCGAAAGTCAAGCCTTTGATTTTTTATCTGATGAAGAAGATATCTATACTGAAAAAGATATAAAACAGAAATACAGTGGCTAAGGGAGATATAATCTAAAAAAATTTCCAATACAAATCCGCATGCAGCCCTTCACCCCCGAACAACAGGCCGCCCAGCTGCGAAAACCCCACGGAGAAGGCGCTGAGGCCATAGCAACATACATGCGCGAACTGAACCGTGAATTGTATGCCCATGTTGTTAAACTGTTAGACCCTGCAGCAAAGGCATCCATACTGGAACTGGGATTTGGAGAAGGCATTGTGCCTGAAATGCTTGATCAGCATAACACAACGCTGCATTATACCGGCATTGATTTCTCTGAAGAAATGGTGAAAATGGCCACAGCCAAACATATTCCGGGAGCGCGTTTTTTATGGGGAGAAGTTGCTGCTATGCCTTTTGCTGACAAAGCATTCGACATCGTTTTTGGCATTAATGTGATATATTTTTGGGAAAAGCCGGAAAAGGAACTCTCTGAAATTCTGCGGGTGCTGAAGCCGGGCGGTTTGCTGCTGCTGGGCTATCGCCCCAAAACCTATATGCAGGCCATCCCCTTCACCCAATTCGGTTTTACGTTATACGAAACCGCTGCACTTGAAAACTTGCTGGCAAAGCAGGATTTTGTAAAAATCATCACCCAAACAGAGGCTGAGTCTGACCGAATGATAGCCGGAAAAGTTCAGCCCATGCAGCATGCGGTGGTTTTGGCACATAAACCCAACTAATACCAATATACGAAAAATTACCGAATTTTCCAAATAAATCGGGTAAGTTTGCATTACCATGAACATACGCATGCCTTTTAACCTGAACCAGTGGATTGAGGAAAATAAGCACCTGCTGAAACCACCTGTGGCCAACAAAAACCTGTATCCCGAAGGTACCGACTACATTGTGATGATTGTGGGAGGTCCCAATGCCCGTAAAGACTATCACTATAACGAAACCGAAGAGCTTTTTTATCAGCTGGAGGGTGAAGCACTCATCAAAATACAGGTGGACGGCAAGTGTGTAGAGATGCCTCTG
>RGEC01000180.1 GCA_009918425.1 Bacteroidota bacterium | reverse complement strand
CAGAATTTATCGCTTCGCCCATATTAAATCAATCTTTATCGGTAGAAGACGATAATCAGATTGTTGCAGATCTTATCATTTTTCCCGATGGCAACCGCGTCCTATCTTCTGACAAAGCAGGTGGAATCAGAATTTCGGATTACAGTAATGGCGTAATCAAAGAAAAGGCAGCTGTTTTGCCGGAAAGTAATATTCCACTTGGCCCGGCCGCTGTGAATGCCGAAGGCTCTCTAATTCGATGTTTCAGCACTTCAAAAAATATATATACTTTCTCCTCAAAATCCGGACAACCTCAACTGGCTAAAAGGTCTGAGGACTGGCGCCTATTACCCGATCAAACCCTGTTTAACAAGAACATGGTTTGTTATGCAGCTGACAGTATCTGGAAAATTGAATATGCTGCAGGTAAAGCACTTGTTACCAACCAAAAGCACAAAACCTATTCACTGGTTTTTACCGGTGAAACAGGAATGTCTGATTTTCTAGTTGTGAATGATAAGCTTTTGATGGGAATGGGTTCTGATGGTGGATTAAGGGCGTATTCACTTGAATCCGGACAAAGATTGTTTACCCAGTATTTATTTAAAAATGGCGGAAATCTTGTAATCGCCCCGGACGGCAGAATGGATGCCAATGAACAGGCAAAAAAGATTATCTACGCAGTGGATGGTTTCAACATCATGACAATTGCGGAGTCAAATAAATACAACGGAACCGCCTTTAGTATTACCCCCGGACTCCGCAGGCAGCTGTTACGATAATTTAAGCCCGAATTTTTGGTTGCGGTCCTTTCATGGGTTATTTTCGCATTCCCATGAAAAAAATATTGTATTCGCTTGCTGCATATGCCCTTAGTCTGGGCAACATCAATGCGCAGGACAGCCTCTCTTCGGATGTGTTAAATGCCTTTCAGTTCCGCAGTATTGGCCCGGCCACTACGGGTGGACGCATTGTAGATATTGCTGTAAATCCTACCAATTACAGTGAGTATTATCTGGCAGCAGCTTACGGCGGCGTATGGAAAACCCGAAACAACGGAACAACCTTCGATCCCATTTTTGACGGTTATGGCACCCAAAGTATCGGTTGCCTGGCCCTGGATCCCCAAAATGCCAATACGCTGTGGGTGGGAACCGGCGAAAACAACAACCAGCGCAGTGTAGGATACGGAAACGGTATCTATAAAAGTCTGGATGGTGGTAAATCCTTTACCAACATGGGGCTTAAAACCAGTGAACATATTGGGATGATCAAGGTGCACCCCAACAACAGTAATGTAGTGTATGTGGCTGCGTATGGTCCGCTGTGGAAAGAAGGTGGCGAACGTGGTCTGTATAAAACCGAAGACGGCGGTAAAACCTGGAACCGCATCTACCATGTAAGCGATAATACCGGCTGCAACGAAGTGCATCTGGATCCCGGTAACCCTGATATTGTGTACGCCGCTTTTCACCAGCGCAGAAGACATGAATGGACGTACCTGGGCGGTGGTCCTGAAAGTGCACTGTACAAAAGCACCGATGGCGGCAAAACCTGGAGAAAGCTGTCAGGCGGACTTCCCGGTGGTGATGTGGGAAGAATTACCCTGTGTATCGCTGCTAAAAACAGCCATCGTATTTATGCGATGGTAGAAGCACAGGCGGGTAAATCTGGGGTGTATGTGAGCGATGACAAAGGAGAAAGCTGGAGCAAAACCAACGATTTCTCTACGGCCGGTAACTATTACCAGGAAATCATGGCCGACCCTGCAGATCCAAACCGCATCTTCATCATGGATACCTGGCTGAAATGGAGCAAAGACGGCGGAAAAACGGTTACCAGTGTGGGCGAAAAATGGAAACACGTAGATAACCACGCCATCTGGATTCAGCCCGATAATACCGCACATTGGATTGTAGGTTGCGATGGTGGTTTGTACGAAACCTGGGATGATGGCAGAAGCTGGATTCACAAAGACCACCTGAATATAACCCAATTTTACCGCGTTACCGTTGATAATTCAGAGCCGTTTTACTACGTGTATGGAGGCACACAGGACAACAATACCCTAGGCGGACCGTCTGCCAATGCCAGTGCCAACGGAATCCCCAACAGCGACTGGTTCATCACTGTAGGCGGCGATGGCTTCAAAACCCAGGTAGATCCTACCGATCCGAACATCGTATATAGCCAATGGCAGTATGGCGGACTTATCCGCTATGACCGCAGAACCGGCGAGCAAATTGATATTAAACCCATTCCCGGACTGGGAGAAAACGGCCTGCGCTGGAACTGGGATGCACCATTGATTATCAGTGCGCACAACCCAAAGCGTTTGTATTTCGCTGCCAATAAGGTGTATCGAAGCAATGATCAGGGAAACAGCTGGGAAGCCATCAGCCCCGATTTGAGCCGTGGCATTGACCGCAACAAACTGCCTGTAATGGGGAAGGTGTGGAGCATGGATGCTGTGGCCAAAAACCAAAGCACATCCATATTTGGCAACATCATGTGGCTGGCTGAAAGTCCCAAAGACGAAAACCTGCTGTATGCCGGCACCGATGATGGATTGATTCAGATTACCACCGACGGCGGTAAAACCTGGAATAAGACCGCTAAGTTCCCCGGCACTCCCGATATGACCCTCGTGAGCTGCATCGTGCCATCGCAATTCAACAGAAATGTGGTGTATGCTACGTTTGACAACCACCGCCAGGGCGATTTCAAGCCGTATGTATTGAAAAGTACCGATGCCGGCAAAACGTGGACATCCATTGCTTCCAATCTGCCTCAGAATGGCTCTGTGAAGACATTTGCTGAGGATTTTGTGAGTGAAAACCTGTTGTTTGTTGGAACCGAGTTTGGCTTTTTTGTCTCCAACAACGGTGGTAAGAAATGGACACCCTGGACTGCAGGACTGGCCCCCATTGCCATAAAGGATATTGCCATTCAGAAAAGAGAGCAGGACATTGCCCTGGCTACCTTTGGCCGCGGTTTTGTGATTCTGGATAACTATGCGCCATTGCGTGAAGCCACCGCAGAAAATCTGGGTAAAGACGCCTATATCTTTTCGGTTAAGCCTGCCAAAATGTTCATTCCCCGCAGCCCGCTGGGTGGCAGGGATAAATCATCCAAAGGCGCTTCTTACTTCAATGCGCCCAATCCTGCTACCGGTGCGGTAATTCGTTATCACCTGAAAAACGAATACAAAACCATCAAGGAAATCAGACAGGGTAGGGAAGCCAAGGCCAAAAATGCGGTTTATCCTTCAGTCGATTCCATGAGAATGGAAGCCAGGGAAGAGCAGCCGTTAGTTTTATTGGTAATCACCGATGAAAAAGGACGCGAGGTGAGAAGAATAAAATCAGCAGCCAGAAAGGGGATGGGCAAGGCCGAGTGGGATCTTCGCTACGCCAGCACCAATCCGCTTACACAAGGCCCCAGGGATTTAAGCGATCCGTACACCGAGCCCGATTACGGTCCTTTTGTAGCGCCCGGCAATTACCAGGTTTCGCTGTATCTGGTGAAAGACGCCGAAATGAAACCCATTGGGAATAAACAAACCTTTTCGGTGGATTATCAGGTGAAACCCACGTTGACCAGCTTCCCGGCTGAAGAAAGGGCTAAAATTGTGGATGAGATTGCAGAAACACGCCGAAACATATTAGCAGCAGCCGAGTACGTGAATGATGTCTCCAAAGGCCTGCAATCGGCCAAAAACGCCCTGTTTAGCATGGGTGTGGATGCCGGATTGATGAAAGAAATTGCAGACCTGCAGCTTTCGCTGGAAAAATTGAATATCCGCCTGAACGGCGATGGTTTGCTGGCTTCCAAAGAATTTGAGACCGCTCCCGGCATTTACGATCGCATTGAAACCGCGGTGTATGGCATGGTCTATAGCAGCAATGGTCCCACCTTGACGCATGTAAATGCTTTCCGCGAGGGCAAAAAAGAATTTACCAATTGGGTAGCCGAATTAAAGCAGGTTCACAACCGCATGCAGGCGCTCAATGCCAGACTGGATGCCGCCAAGGTGCCTTATACGCCCGGCAGAACCTTCTTTTTTGAGGTGAAGTAATGGCGGCAAGCAAGCCCGCTACCGTTGATGTGTACATAGCCGGTTTGCCTCCGGAACATTTGCCATGGCTGATGCAGTTGCGCCACACCATCCAACAAACAGCGCCGGATGCCGAAGAAGGTATATTCTGGAGCATGCCGGGTTACAGGTGGAACGGTCCTTTGGTGTACTTTGCGGCCTACAAGCACCATGCGGGTTTTTATCCCGGTCCGGATGCCATTGCCGCCTTTGCGGAGGAACTGTCTGCATTCCAAACCAGTAAAGGGGCCATACAGTTTCCTTACGGCTGCGAGTTGCCATTGGAATTGATTAAGTGTATGGTGCAATACCGCATGCAGCAGAACCTGGAAAAACAGGCGGGGAAGAAAAAAAGAAACTTGTAAAAATTATAATTGTTTGCTATATTTGG
>RGEC01000179.1 GCA_009918425.1 Bacteroidota bacterium | reverse complement strand
ATCCATCTTGTTGAATAAGTTTAAGATAGAGTTCACTCTCTTCGCGGGCGATACCTTCCAGGTCTTTAAAACCTTCCAGGTGTTCTTTGCCTACATTGGTTACTATTCCAAAATCGGGCTCTGCCAGATTGCACAAAACCTTCATCTCTCCGGGATGATTGGTACCCATTTCTACGATGCCTACACGTATATTTTCGGTAAACCCCAGTAGCGTAAGCGGAACGCCGATATGGTTATTGAGGTTCCCCACAGTGGCCTTAGCCTTGGAAAAAGAATTGATAACACATAGCGCCAGTTCTTTGGTCGTGGTTTTACCATTGCTACCGCCAATGCCCAGGATTTTAACAGGTAGGTATTTTCTGTGATATAATGCCAGTGCCTGAAGCGATTCTAGCACATCTTCCACCCATAAATAACGATTGTCCTTTACTACGCTTTTATCATCAACTACTGCATAAGCTGCCCCTTTTTGCAGGGCTTCTTCAGCAAAAAGATTCCCATTGAAGTTGCCACCCTTCAGGCAAAAAAAGATGCTGCCGGCTTCTATATTTCGGGTATCGGTACAAACCTTATTGAGGCAGGATAGGTAGATGCTGTGTAATTTTTCGATACTGACGGGCAACATATAGGAAAAAATAATGGTCAAAATTAGGGTAGCCCAAGCCATATTGCGTAAATTTGAGTACACATGTACAGAATCCTGTCCGTTTTTTGTTTCTTATGCTTTTGCAGCTTGCTTAAGGCTCAGCCGCTATCCGGCAATAAATCTTATTATTTGTATGATACTTTGCCTATAAACTTAGGCAATGGACAAGTGGAAACGCCCTTTACCGGTGGTTTTAATTCACCACAGTTTGTAGAGCTGGATTTAAATAATGACGGTTCTTTGGATATGGTTGTATTTGACCGGCACGACCAGAAGATTTTACCCTACATTCGAAAAAACGGGCGATGGATTTATGATACACGATATGAAAAGTCCATTCCCCGACTGAATTACTGGATTCGCACGGCAGATTTAAATGGAGATAATAAGCAAGATATTTTCACCTTAAATACCATTAGTAACCTGGTGATTCACCTCAATATTACCCAGCCGGGCGATAAAGAAATTAAATTTAAGGATCTGGGCTCACAGTATTTTAGGAACAAATACGATTCTACCTTTTTTATCAATTACAACCCATTGGGGTTGAGTAAACTGGATTTGCCCCATATTGGCGATCTGGATAATGACGGTGATGTTGATATTGTTTTTTATGATCCCTACAACCGCAGTTACTCTATGTTTCGTGATGTAAGGTCAGAAAAAGGGTGGTCCAAAGACACTTTTGAGTTTCAGGATATGGATTACTGCTTTGGTTATTTTAATGAAGGGCTGGATAATAGTTTTGTTTTGGGGCAGTGTATATATAAGGAGAAGTTAAAACCCCGGCACGTTGGCGGAGCCAGTTTATTGATGTTTGACAATGATGAAGATGGAGACTATGAAATGCTGGCCTCCAATGTGGGATTTAAAAAAATGACATTGTTAAAAAATGCAAAAGCCCAACGGGGCATATACTACGATACCATGGTTCAGGTCGACAGCATTTTTCCGGCCAATACGCGAAGGGCCGCAGATTTTGTATTTCCCGCTGCATACCTGGCGGATGCAGATGCCGACGGGGTAAAAGATTTGCTGCTTTCTCCGGCACCTTCCGCCGATGTAAAAGAAACCCAGAATATTTGGTATTATAAAAATTATGGTAAAGACAATAAGCCTGATTTTAAATTTGTTCAAACCGACTGGCTGACTGACAAGACTGTGGATCTGGGTGCCAAAAGCGCCGCAGCCTTTTGTGATTATGACAATGACGGGGATAAAGATCTTTTTGTGGCGTCTAATGGAGATTTTGAGCTTACGGGTGGACTCAAAGACAGAATAACTTTGTTCGAAAACAAGGGCACCAAAACACTGCCAAATTTTGTCAAAATCAATGATGATTATTTAAATATTTCCCAAAAAGGAATAGCAGACCTCATTATCAAATTTGGTGATGTAGACGGGGATAAAGATATTGATATGTATTATGGCGAAAGATTTGGTAAAGTGGGCTGGTTCAGAAATACCGCCGGTGCAGGCAAACCACTCAACCTTGTCTTTGCAGAAGATGATTTGCTGAAGAATACCGTAAATCCGGGTATGGAAAATGCCGCCCCTGCACTTTGTTCGTATAATGGAGACACGCTTCCAGATATGCTGGTGGGTATGTACAACGGTCGCGTGGCACTTTATGTTAACCAGGGCAGCGTTGGCGCACCAACTTATGTATTGGCTTTACCGAATGCATGGGGCATGCGTGCCAATGAATGGAGTACTGAAATAAATCCGGCCGGCTTTTTTTCATATGGTTATGCCATGCCTGAAGTTACTGATGTGGATAATGACGGACAGCAGGATGTGCTGCTGGGAACTTCATTTGGAAAAGTACGCATGTATAAACCCACAGGCCGCAGCATTTACGATAGTTTATCGGCCATAGAAGGCTGGCTCTGGCAACGCACTGCCAACGACAGTATTGAGCCCGATCTTGGCAACCGCGTGAACGTGGCAGCTGCAGACCTTAACAACGATTCCATTCCCGAACTCATCTTTGGAAACGGGAGAGGAGGTTTGCATTTCGCCAAAATCCCTACGGCAAAAGTGGCAGGATTACGGAAATTTGGCAATCTTGAAATTCCAAAAGTATTTCCCAATCCGGCGTTTGATAAGGTAACCATAACCAGAAAAACGATAACGGAAAAATGGTCAATGACATTGCTGGATGCTTCAGGAAGGTTTTGCCGCCAATGGGTGATGTTACCCGGCGAAAGGCATTTCAGTGCTCAAATTATAGGATTTAGCCCCGGATTTTATACCATCCATATGGATAATGGTCAGAGCAAATCTGCCGTGCCTTTATATATTGGTATTAAGCCCTGATAGCAGGTTTAATCGATGGTCGCAAATTGCGTATTCTTCTTCACGGTTAGAAGCAATGAAAATCAATCTCTTCTGGCCAAATCTTTCCAGTAAATCATAAAAGAATTGCTCACCTGCCTTGTCCAGATTGGTAAAAGGCTCATCCAGTATTAACAGAGGTGTATTACTCATGGTAGCAAGTGCCAGTTTTACCCGTTGTTTCATACCGCTGCTGAAAGTAGCAATTGGTTTATGCATGATTTTGGCATCAAAACCGGTCATATTAGCAAAAACATCCGCACCACTGTTTGACTGTAATGGTTTTAGTTTTTGGTGCAATTCAAATAATTCAAAAGTGTTCAGGTCTTCGTTAAGTTCAAGTGCCGGCGATGTCAGTGAAACGTAGCTGTGCAGGTTTTTCAAGGGAATTGAATCTTGACCATATGCGTATTCAACGGATCCTTCTGTTGGTGTCAATTGTCCACAGAGCAGCAATCCCAGCGTACTTTTACCTGAACCGTTCGGACCCAGAATAGCCCATTTTTCGCCTGATTGAAAAGTGGCATTCAGATTTCTGAATAACCAGATTCTGTTAAATGATTTGCCGCAATCCTTAAGGATTATATTAAACACGGCTGCAGAAATTATTTGGTGATATACCCTTTCATAATACCGCGGTCTGATTCTTTGATAAACTGCAGTATTTCATCCCGTTCAGTGGTAGGAGTAAATTCAGTTTCAATGATTTTAATGGCTTTTGCGGTATTGTAACCTTTCACAAACAGGTTACGGTATATATCCTGTATTTCACTGATTTTTTCCGTTGAGAAATTGCGTCTGCGCAGTCCAATGCTGTTAACTCCTTCATAACTAAGCGGTTCTCTGGCAGCTTTTGTATACGGCGGAACGTCTTTACGTACCAAGCTGCCGCCGCTTATCATGGCGTGCCGTCCGATTTTCACGAACTGATGAACCAGCGCCGCACCACCCAGAATAGCCCATTCGCCAATATGCACATGGCCTGCAACTTGCACGCTGTTAGCCAGAATGCAATTGTCTTCTACCACACAGTCGTGGGCAAGATGTACGTAGGCCATCAGCAATACATTGGATCCAACCTTGGTATAACCTTGTGCCTTCGTACCTTTGTTGATGGTTACATATTCACGTACGGTAGTGTTATCGCCAATAATGGTGAGGGTTTCCTCGCCGTCAAACTTCAAATCCTGAGGAATCGCGCCGATAGATGCTCCCGGAAATATGCGGCAGTTTTTACCAATTCGGGTCCCTTTAAAAATAATAGCCCCCGACATCACGTGCGTGCCTTCGCCGATTTCTACGTTGGCATGAATGGTTACAAACGGATCTATTGTAACATTATCGGCAATTTTAGCCGATGGATGAACATAAGCCAGGGGTTGAATCATAGTTGGGGAGCAAAAATAACCAATTGTCGAATATTTGGGATCTAATCTTATTTAGACTTACTGCGCTTCAGCACAAGCACGAAGTCGGCTTCCTTGCTA
>RGEC01000178.1 GCA_009918425.1 Bacteroidota bacterium | reverse complement strand
GAAGACCGCTCGAAAGTATATAAAATTGCCGAGTTGGGCAGCGCTGAAGCCAATGTGCAGGTGAAAGGTAGAATCGTAAAAACCGATCTTATCGGTGCCGGTGCTGCTCGCCGTTTCACAGCCCTGCTGCAGGATGATACCGGTTTCTTAGAACTCATCTGGTTTCAGGGTATCAGCTGGGTGGCAAAATCTGTAAAACCCGGCGACAGCTACCTTGCCTACGGGCGGCTGAGTGATTACAAAGGCAAGCTTTCCATGGCCCACCCCGAACTGGAAAACGGCGATACGGCCGTACAATCCAAAGGACTGGTTCCGGTGTATCCGCTCACAGAAGGCATGCGGCGTCGGCGTCTGGAAAACCGCTTTATGGTGCAAACAGTGCGCACAGCGCTGGCCGATCCCAAACTGGATGTTCCTGAAAATCTGCCACTGCCTTTGCTGCGCGAATTGCAACTGCCGGGCAGAACACAATCCCTGCGCATGTTACACGCACCCGCCGATCTAAAAGCGCTGGAACAGGCCCAGAAACGGCTAAAATTTGAAGAATTGTTTTTTCTGCAAATGCGACATCTGCAGCTGAAAACCAACAGAAACCGCGTAGTGAAAGGCCCTGTATTCAATGTGGTTGGCCATCTTTTCAATACTTTTTACAAAGAACACCTCCCCTTTACCCTCACCGACGCACAGAAAAAAGTGATCAAGGAAATCAGGGCTGACATGAATACCGGCAGGCAAATGAACCGCCTGCTGCAGGGCGATGTGGGAAGCGGCAAAACCATGGTGGCATTGCTAAGCATGCTGCTGGCCGCCGATAATGGATTTCAGGCCTGCGTGATGGCGCCCACTGAAATTCTGGCTGCACAGCATTTTTACAGCATCAGCGAAATGCTGGAGGGAATGCACATCAAGCCTGTATTGCTGACCGGAAGTACGCCCAAAAAGAAACGCACCGAAATACTGGAAGGGCTTAAAAACGGCGATATTCCTTTTCTGATCGGCACACACGCGCTCATAGAAGACGATGTTGCCTTTCAGCAGCTGGGATTGGTGGTGATTGATGAACAACATCGCTTTGGCGTGGCCCAGCGGGCCAGACTCAGCGCAAAAGCCAGCCTTCCGCCCCATGTGCTTGTGATGACTGCTACACCCATTCCAAGAACCCTGGCCATGACAGTTTACGGCGATTTGGATGTGAGTGTAATCAATCAGTTGCCGGGCGGCCGCAAACCCATACAAACCGCGCTGAGACCGGGCTCCAATCGTCCGCTGATTATGGATTTTCTGCGCAAGGAAATCAAAGCAGGCAGGCAGGTGTACTATGTATTTCCACTCATAGAAGACAGCGAAAAACTGGAGTTGCAAAGCCTGATGTCGGGTTATGATATGGTGAACGATTATTTGCCCGCTCCCGAATTCAAATACAGCATCGTGCATGGCAAACTGAAACCGGAAGAAAAAGACGATGAGATGCGCAAATTCCGAAACGGGCAAACCGACATTATGATTGCCACCACTGTGATTGAAGTGGGGGTAAACGTTCCCAATGCAACGGTGATGGTGATTGAAAATGCTGAGCGTTTTGGCCTATCTCAGCTTCATCAGCTGCGCGGTCGCGTGGGGCGTGGCGGAAATCAGAGTTACTGTATTCTAATTGCCGGCCAAAAACTGTCGGCCAACGGCAAAAAACGCATGGAGACCATGGTGAGAACCACCGATGGGTTTGAAATCAGCAAGGTAGATCTGGAACTGCGCGGACCCGGCGAAATGGATGGAACTAGGCAAAGCGGTATCCTTGACCTGAAACTGGCCGATATCAGGCATGATGAACACCTGCTGCTGCTGGCAAGGGCCAGGGCGGAAGACTTATTGAATGATGATCCGCTATTGATGAAGCCGGAACATTTCGGTGTGAGGCAGGAACTGGCCAAAATCCCCCACCGCACCGTGTGGAGCAAAATTGCATGATGATGAATGCTTTTGGCGGCTTTGCTGAATTATACCTAATTTTACCGCTGAAAAATGAACAAGCTGTTTTTTGAACTCGGACGCTACATTCTGTTTGTGCGCAGCATGTTCTTTAAACCCGAGCGTTTCAAGGTTTTCTTTGAGCGCACCATTCACGAAATGAACAACATCGGTGTAGGTTCCATCGGAATTGTCACCATTATTTCTGTGTTTGTGGGTGCCGTTACCACGTTGCAAACCGCCTACCAGCTGGTGTCGCCGCTCATTCCCATGAAAGTTATAGGCACCATTGTTTCAGACAGTTCATTGCTGGAATTTGCGCCTACCATTACTTGTCTGGTATTGGCCGGCAAAGTGGGTGCCAATATTGCTTCTGAAGTAGGAAATATGCGGGTTACCGAGCAAATCGATGCACTGGAGGTAATGGGTATCAACAGCAGTGGTTTCCTGGGTTTGCCCAAAATCATTGCCGGTGTTATCATGATTCCTTGTTTGATTATCGTGGCCAATTTCCTGATGATCAGCGGTGGTATTCTTGCAGCGCGCCTCACCGATCTGATGTCGCCCAACGAATTTGTTCAGGGTGCCCGAGAAACATTCAAAATGTTTACTGTAACGGTTTCCATGACCAAAGCCCTGGTTTTTGCCTTCATTATTACCAGCATGAGCACCTATGAAGGATATTTTACCGAAGGCGGTGCTTTGGAAGTGGGAGAAGCCGGAACCCGTGCCGTTACACGCTCCTGCGTACTCATACTGTTTGCCGATTTTATCATAGCCAAACTCATGCTGTAATTATGATAGAACTGGTCAATGTCAATAAGAGCTTCGCAGACAAACAGGTTTTGTTTGATATCAATGCCAAATTCGAACCCGGCATTCCCAACCTGATTATTGGGGCCAGCGGCGGCGGCAAATCCGTATTGCTGAAATGCATGGTGGGATTGTTCAAACCCGAAAGCGGCAGTATCAACTACGATGGTCGTGATTTTGTGCATTTACCCTACGAAAAGGTACGTGAGGTAAGGCGGGAAATAGGCATGCTATTTCAGGGTACGGCACTTTTTGATTCGCTTACCGTGGAGGAAAACGTGGATTTTCCATTGAAAATGTTTGGTAAAATGACCCCCGATGAACGCAAAGAGCGCATCAATTTTTGCCTCAGTCGCGTGGGACTTGAGAATGCCAATAAAAAATACCCTGCAGAAATATCAGGCGGTATGAAAAAGCGCGTGGGTATTGCCAGGGCCATTGCACTGGAAACCCGATATCTGTTTTGCGATGAACCCAACAGCGGCCTTGACCCAATAACCAGCCGGCGTATAGATGAATTGCTGCACGACATCACACAGGAATTTAAAATCACCACCGTCATCAACAGTCATGATATGAAAACTGTATATGACATAGGCGAATCTATTACCTTCATATACAAAGGGAAAGTATGGTGGCAGGGACACAGAAACGACCTGGACAATACCCGTGCCCACAACCCTGAACTGGATGCATTTATTGCCGCCAGTCAGTTTTAAGTTATTTATTCATAAGATTTCGATACAATTTCACAATGCCGTAGATAACAGCGGCAATGATGAGTGCTCCTAAAATCAGGGGTAAGTATTTCATCGGGTAGTTGTTTTTTTAACACGTTTTAGCATAAGCCTGTTGGAAGCATCGTTGGAAAGGCCTTTCACATGATTGTGATAAAGCCTTAAGCTTTGGTCGTAATATAACACCAGCGCCGGGGCCGACTGTATAAGTATACTGTCTGCAGCCTGCATGGTTTTTATGCGCTGTGTTCCCTTTTCGGCAAATGACCTTTTGTACAAAGCATCAAATTCCGGATTGCTAAAATGGGTATAATTGGGCCCATTGGGACTAAAATTTCCGGAATAAAAACATGCAAGGTAATTCTCTGCATCAGGAACATCAGCAATCCACGAACCCCTAAAAATTGCCAGTTCCCCCTTATTACGCTTTTGTCGCAGCATGCCTCCCGTCTGAACATCAATTTTCACATTTATTCCAATATCTGCCCAAGCTTTTTTCAGAAATACGGCAATATCCAAATAATCAGCGGTTGTGGTGAGGGATAGTTCCTGCAAGCCTTTACCACCGGGATAACCTGCATTTTTAAGTTCAGTTCTTGCCTTTTCCGCATTAACAGGCAATCCTGCGGTGTTCGCATTCAGCAACACGGGTGGCACAAAGCCGTGGTCGCCCGATGTACCGAGTCCGTTTCTAAGGTATCGAATCATGGATTTTCGATCAACAGCAAGCGCCAGGGCCCTTCGCAGATGCAGATTTACCAGGGGGTTGATTTTTCCGCCTACACTGTCCCCCAGCCAGAAACCCAGGTATTCCGTGTTTAAAAAAGGTTTCTTCAGCATGTGGAACCGGCCTTGGTATTTGGGATTAAGTTCGCCTTCCCGCGTAAGCAGTTCATCTTTAAAACTCCCTTCCACACCATTAAAAAAATCAAACCTGCCTGCCACAAAGTGCATAAATGCGGTTTGTTTGTTTTTGATAAAATCT
>RGEC01000177.1 GCA_009918425.1 Bacteroidota bacterium | reverse complement strand
GCGGCTCACCCGTTTGCTCTTCTGGGTTGTAGTGCTTGGCAATAAAATGGGTATCAAAATTTCCTGCCCTAAAATCGGGGTGATTAAGTACAAATTTTCCAAACTCAAGGGTGGTCTCAATGCCGGATATTCTGTATTCATCAATGGCGCGTATGAGCCTTGCAATAGCCGTTTCGCGGTCTTCTCCCCAGGCAATAAGCTTAGAAATCATATTGTCATAGAAAATCGGAATTTCCATGCCGGGCTCCATACAGTCATCCACACGTACACCCGGGCCCTTGGGTATGGCATAATCGGTGAGTGTACCCACACTGGGAAGAAAGTTATTTTTAGGATCTTCGGCACAAACCCGCAATTCCACAGCATGGCCATTCATTTTCAGTTCATCTTGTACAAAGCCCAGCGGGAGTCCTGCGGCCACCCTGATTTGTTCTTTAACCAGATCCAGACCGGTAATGCATTCGGTAACCGGATGTTCCACCTGCAGGCGGGTATTCATTTCCAGAAAATAAAAATTACCATCATCACCCAGCAGAAATTCAACGGTACCTGCGCCGGTATAGTTGCAGGCTTTTGCCACATTGACTGCTGCTTCGCCCATTCGGCTTCTCAGTTCGGGGGTAAGCACAGCACTGGGGGCTTCCTCCACCAGTTTCTGGTGACGGCGCTGAATACTGCACTCACGTTCAAACAGATGACAAACATTGCCGTGGGTATCAGCCATTATCTGAAACTCAATGTGACGGGGACCACTCACATATTTTTCTATAAAAACACTGTCATCACCAAAGGCGCTTCTGGCTTCACTTCGGGCGGTTTGCACTGCCTGTGCAAATTCATTTTCTGCATACACCACACGCATACCTTTACCACCTCCACCGGCACTGGCTTTCACCAGCACGGGGAAACCTACCTGCTTTGCTATTTGCAACGCTGCAACATCATCCTTAATGGCATCATTGATACCTGGTACAAGCGGCACACCGTACTTTTCCACGGCCTGCTTACTGCGGATTTTATCACCCATCATGTCCATACTTTCGGGAGACGGACCAATAAGCGTAATTCCGTTTTCCCTGAGTAAGCGGGCAAAGGTTGCATTTTCACTCAGAAAACCGTAACCCGGGTGCACTGCATCCACACCGGTTTTTTTAATCACCTCTATAATCCTATCCTGGCGAAGGTAACTATCGGCAGAAGCTGCAGTACCTATGCAATAGGCTTCATCAGCGAAGCGAACATGAAGGGCATTTTTATCGGCTTCCGAATAAACAGCCACGGTTGGGATACCCAGTTCCCTGCAGCTACGCATAACCCTTATAGCGATTTCACCACGGTTGGCAATCAGTATTTTCTTGAACAGTGTCATCACTGAGCGGGTGAATTAAGCATAGGCAGCTTAACGTAGTTTTTTTCCGAGTCTGACACAGATGAAATACCCCACCATCCTCCATCTGCCGTCGAAATATACACTGCAAACTGCCTGAGGCTTGAATACAACTGAGTGGCAATATTGCTATCTAGTTTTGGGAAAATATCATTAAGTCTGGCTATAAGATCACTTAACAGTTGGTTTCTTTCGTCGGTATTTTCGGGGAGAGATGAAATCATGTTTCTGATATTCTCTTCTGAATTTATGCTCAATTGTTTGTACAGAGTCTGAAGTTCAAATCTTTCCGTAAAAGTCTTGATGTGAATGAGCTCAACAATTCTTTTTTTCTCATCGGTATCGAAATTACCATCCGAACCGGCAATGAGCAAGCTTACATACATAGGAGATTGGGCAACGATTTGCTGTTCGTCGGCGCTAAGGTGTTTAATGAAATCTAACATTGAATCAGGTATTGAATTACCTTCGCGAAGGTAAAACAGAATTTCGGCATGCAAAACGGTATTCAAAGGTTTTGGATTTTGGTAACCCATGAGGTTGCTTCGGATTTTCGAAAACCCTTTTTTTTGTCTGCAGCGCTATTGCAATTGCTTACCATAGGTATGCTTTGTTATTTGGGCAATCCGAACATTCAAATCAAAACCTGGAATAGCCTGTTTTGGATTTCATTGATTTTTAGCACTTTTCAGGCTATTGCAAGGGCATTTACCGGAATTTCCCGCAACCGCTGGATTTACCTAAATCAGTTGGCCTCACCTTTTATGATTGTGTTGTCTAAAATAACCTATAACGGTTTGCTGATGGGTATCTTCGGCCTGCTAAACCTGCTTGTTTTCTCCATTCTGCTGGGTTATCCAGTACAGCATAGTATTATTTATATGGCCTCATTATTTCTAACCGGCCTGGGTATTTCTACCATTTTCACCATGATTTCAGCCATAGCCGGTAAAACCCATCAGCCCGGGGTTGTGGCACCGGTTTTATCGCTACCCGTAATACTGCCTATGATACTGGTAGGCATGCAGGCAAGCCAAAAGGCATTGCAGCCTTTATTGGTGAGTTCGGTTTACAAAGATTTATTGCTGCTGGCTGCACTCAATTTTCTTGTGTTGGTACTTTCCGGCATTTTGTTCACGCCACTTTGGCGGGATTAAAAAATTTACTTCAGCAGGTCTTTCATCATCAGGATTGACTGATCCAGCCATGCGTCTTTTGCATACATTTTAAGCCATTCCTTACGCTGTGCCTCTCGTGAGGCATCACCTTGCACTTCCTCAAGATCTACAGACAGGGCTTCTATTTTCCTGTTTATAGGTTTGTAGGTGCTATCTGAGTATAATTTTTCCTCATCCTTGAGGGCCTTTTGCTGGGCAGCATATTTCTTAAGGTTCAAGCTCCAGGTATAGCTGTTGCGCATGCTGGCGAGGCTTTTTGACCTTTTCTGCACATTGGCAAAATGCTCTGATGTTGAAATTCTGCTTTTTGCGGCCTGTATTGCCGGTACAAAACGGCCTGTGAAAGATGTGTTGAAAGGCCTATACGTTGCCGGCTTAATTTTATCGTATGCAAGGTGATGTTTCATCTCCTGCTCACCCTGGGGAATTCCATCGTATATATCGGGTATAATCACATCAGGGGTAACGCCATTTAGCTGCGTAGTACCACCATTGATGCGATAGAATTTTTGAATTGTTACCTTAAGCTGACCATACCCTTTGGGGAAATCGGCAGAGCTGCCACCTCCAATGGGGATAAAGGTTTGAACCGTTCCTTTACCAAAAGTGCTTTTAGAACCTAAGATAAGAGCGCGCTTGTAATCCTGCATGGCAGCGGCCAGAATTTCGCTGGCAGAGGCACTGTAGGCATTGGTCAAAATCAGCAAGGGGCCGTCATACACAATATTAGGATCGGGATCACCGGGAGCATCAACAACGCCACGGGGATCACGCACCTGCACTATGGGGCCGTCTTTTATAAACAGTCCACCCATATCAATAGCATCGGCCAGAGATCCGCCGCCGTTGTTGCGCAAATCGAGCATAACTCCCTGAACACCCGCCTCTTTTAATTTCAACAGTTCCATGTAAACATCTTCGGATGAATGACGACCACGACCCTTTTCGCTAAAATCAGCATAGAAACTGGGCAGTTGTATGATACCCATTTTCTTTCCTTCAAATTCTATAATGGCACTTCTGGCATAACTTTCTTCAATCACTACAACTTCACGGATAATGGGTATAACCTTAATGCTGCCATCCGGTTTTTTAACAGTCAGCCTTACTTCTGTTCCTTTTTTGCCACGAATAAGCTGAATGGCATCGTCCAGTTTCATATCGACTACATCTACAGGTTCTGCGGCACCCTGCGCTACCTTGATTATAAGATCTCCTGCCTTCAGTTCGCCCTGCCGATAACTGGCACTGCCCGGCACAATGCGTTCTACTTTTATATATCCGTCGCGTTCGGAGAGGGTGGCGCCAATACCCTCGAGTTTACCGGTCATACTTATATCAAAATTGGCTTTGTCTTCAGGTGGATAATAGTTGGTATGTGGATCATACAATTCCGTGATAGCGTTTACATAGAAAGATATTTTATCACGCTTATCCATCTTGCGCCAGCGCTTAAACCAGTCTGTACAGAACTTACGGGTTTCGGCACGGGCTTTTGTTTCCAGTGTATCAAAAGGCTTCTCATTATTTCCTGCAGAATCTTTTAGGTTGCGGGCAGCCTCCTGCTTGCGATATAGCCTGTCTACCGTCTGATATTGCAGCCATAATGTCCAGTCGTCTTTTAATGCCTTCAGGTTGGGCTGGTATTTTTCTGTCGTTTCACGAACGGTATATGTGCCATTACTCTCATAGTTAAAAGGCTTGTCCAGTGTGGCATTGAAGTGGGTTTCCAGCACGGTAAGCCGATTCATCAGAATACTCCATGCAGAATCGAAGAAATCATAGCGACCTGCTTTGATCTGATCATCGAGTGAAAACTGGTATTTCTCCAGCTTTTTTATGTCCTCCTGGGTAAAGAAATGCTTGTCATCATCGAGTTTCTCCAAAACATTGTCATATAGTTTTTTTGAAAATTCGTCATTGATTTTCATCGGGGTATAATGCTTTTCGGAAAGGATTCCGGTA
>RGEC01000176.1 GCA_009918425.1 Bacteroidota bacterium | reverse complement strand
ATACCGGGTTTGATTCCCTGGGTAACAGGCTCGCCGTTGCGCGCAGTACCTGCCTTCACTTGTCTTCCGGCTGCATCGGTTAGGGCATAGTTTACCGATGCTTCCTGCCTGAAATACAGTGAACCGGAAGCATACCATACGGTATTACCGGATTTGGCAAGCGATTTGGTACCCACACCGCTTCCAAAGATGATGGTGTAGCGCTTACCGTCGGCCGGATAGGCCAATAAACCGGTGGAGTTTGACAAATCTGAAGAAATCGTTGGGTTATTGGGGTTTCCTTCCAGGGAAATGCCATTGAAGGAAATGCCATCGGTTACATAATACCCCATGAGGGTAAAATCGGCCATGGTGGAGGAAAAATCCATAAAATAGGATTTGCCGAAACGCATTTCCATTTTCTTACCGGTTTCATAAATCCAAAGCTGCATGTGGCCCGAGTCTTTGCATTGTCCGCGCAAATCAAAATCACCGTAAAAACCGTGGTTGGCCCATTGAATAATTACAACGCGGTTGGGTGCAGTACCAATACGGTGCAGGGTAATTTTGGATTTTGGGCCGTTCTGACCACCCAGTCCTTTGTCCACCAGGTCGCTAAAATTTCCTATTCCAAAGCTTTCGTCAACACTGGTGATATATCCGTCACCTATCAGAAAAGTATCCAGGTTGTAGCCTTCAGCAAGGAATGGAAAATTCAGTCTGAATGTAAGTGTTGCCGAATCCCATTCTGCGGTGGGATCGTCCCATAGCGAGTCGGGAGCAATGGCAGAACCGGCAACCCTGTCGGCATAAGCTGCGTTATCGTGACTGAATGTACCGGGCTGAGCCTTGAGTGACGTGCCCAGCAGTAATACAAGGGCAGAGAAAATGATAGATTTCATATTTCAGGCAAATATAGTGTGTAAATTATTGGGTCGTCATGGCAAATATCTTCTGTCCATCCGGAAGCAGAAGGCGCGCCTCTGCCTGTCGCAGTGCGGTAGCGGCATGTCTGAACCATATTTCACGAGGACAATGGAGTTCTACGCGGCTGTCTTTTTCATATAACCACAACTGAAATTGCAGGTGGCGGTGGCATATTCCATGGTAGCTCCAGTCTTCAAAAAACCCGGCATTTCCCCATTCAATTTTCAGGATTCGCCTACCCCAATGGTGTTTTATTTTCCACGAAATGGGAGATTGTGAAGTATCTGTTCCAATGCCCCGGTCGCAAAGATCTTCAAACATGCCTATATTTATGAGAGCACCTCCCTTTTCAGCCATAATACGCCCCTGCCCAATGTATATTGTATCGAATGAAAATCCTGCCCAGTACCAGGTAAAACCGGGCACCACCATGCGATTTTGCAGGGGAAATTCATCTGTAAAATCATCCCATACGCGATTCTGATTAACCGAAACGGCATTTTTTAGCGGACGATAATCATCCAATACAGGAAAGAGTTTCTGGGCTAAGGAAAATGTAGCTGTTAGCAGCAAATAAAAGGTTAGCAATAGTTTCTTCATTCTGCAAACCAACCCAAATTGCAATTCCGGAGATTACGGCAAACCGAAGGATATTTATAAAGTATTGTGTATTGACTTAATCTAAAGGCTTTGTCTAGACAATTCAATGCATATTTTGCAATTTTTGTCATTAGACACAATACAATTTGCGATTTTTAATAGTTTTATTTCTACGCTTTTGTAATTAATAATAAATATTTTTGGCGTTTTGGCTGATAATTAATGTTTAAATGATGCACTGCTATACCCGAAATGCGGTAAATAAGCGGTAATTTCGCGCACTTTTTTATCAGCATGCCCATTCGTAACATCGCCATCATCGCCCACGTAGACCACGGAAAAACCACACTCGTAGACAAAATGCTTTATCAGGCCAGTTTGTTTCGAGAAAATCAGGAGGTGGGTGAGCTCATCCTCGACAACAACGACCTGGAACGTGAGCGCGGCATTACCATTCTGGCGAAAAACGTAAGTGTAAACTGGAAGGGCACAAAAATCAACATCATTGACACCCCCGGCCACGCCGATTTTGGTGGTGAAGTGGAACGCGTGCTCAACATGGCAGATGGTGTGTTATTGCTGGTGGATGCCTTTGAAGGACCTATGCCTCAAACCCGTTTTGTATTGCAAAAAGCATTGAGTCTGGGTAAAAAAGCCATTGTGGTTATCAACAAAGTAGACAAGCCTAACTGCGACCCCGATCAAACCCATGACGATATTTTCGATTTGTTTTTTAACCTGGGCGCAACCGAGGAGCAGCTCGATTTTACTACCATTTATGGCAGTGGCAAGCAGGGCTGGTTTGGGCCTGACTGGAAAACGCCTACCCAGGATCTTACATTCCTGATGGATACCATTCTGAAGGTGGTTCCGGAGCCTGTGGTTACGGAGGGTTCAACCCAGCTGCAAATCACCAGCCTGGATTACAGCAATTACACGGGCCGTATTGCGGTAGGTCGCCTAAACAGAGGCGTTTTGAAAGAAAACATGCCGGTAACACTTGTAAAAAGAGATGGTTCCCTGCAAAAATCAAGGGTAAAAGAACTGTATCTGTTTGATGGTTTGGGCAAGGCTAAAACCCAGGAGGTTAATGCCGGAGACATATGCGCTGTGACGGGTATTGAAAACTTCGAAATTGGAGACACGATTGCCGATTTTGAGAATCCCGAAGGCATGCCTCCTATTTCCATAGATGAGCCTACCATGAGCATGCTCTTCTCGATCAACAACAGCCCGTTTTTTGGCAAGGAAGGTAAGTTTGTGACCAGCCGCCACCTGCGCGATCGCCTGATGAAGGAAACCGAGAAAAATCTGGCCATGCGGGTAGAAGAAACCGGAAGTGCCGATCAGTTTATCGTATACGGCCGTGGTGTGTTACACATTGGCATTCTGGTAGAAACCATGCGCCGTGAAGGTTACGAACTTCAGGTGGGCCAGCCCCGTGTAATCATCAAGGAAATTGACGGTGTGCAGTGCGAACCTATTGAAGTTCTGACAGTTGATGTACCTGAAGTGTCCAGTGGTAAGGTTATTGAACTGGTGAGCCAGAAAAAAGGTGAAATGCTGAGCATGTTACCCAAAGGCGACATGGTAAGAATTGAATTTGAAATTCCCAGTCGCGGCCTGATGGGATTACGCAGCAATATGCTGACAGCAACGCAGGGCGAGGCCATCATGAGCCATCGCCTGAAAGGATATGAGCCCTTCAAAGGCAATATGCCCGGACGAATTTCCGGGGTATTAATCAGCAAAGAGAAAGGCACCTCTACCGGCTACAGTATGGATAAACTGAAAGACAGGGGCAGTTATTTCATTCACCCCGGTGTAGAAGTATATACCGGCCAGATTATTGGTGAGCATATCAAACCCGGCGATCTTGTTCTGAATATCTGCACGGCCAAGCAAATGACCAACTTCAGAGCAGCCGGCAAAGACGATAATGCCGTACTGGCTCCACCTATAGAATTTACATTGGAAGAAGCCATGGAATATATACAGGAAGATGAATTTGTGGAAGTAACGCCCCAAAGCATTCGTCTGCGTAAGATTTTGCTTGACGAAAATGACCGCAAACGTGCGGCGAACAAGGCACTGAGCCTTTAATCCAGTGGCTGGTTTTGTAGCCACTGATGGCTGCTCATTTGGCTGAGAATGGTGGAAACATCCCCACGGGCAGTTACCAGCTCATCGCGTACTTTATTTTTGAGCACAAGATCTGAGGCAAAGCCATTGCCTGCCTCGATGTATTGTCCCATTTGCCTGCCAATGGCTTTCACAAGCGCATAGTATTTGACATCAGCCATATCCATGTTATAAAGGGTTTTGTCGGTAACTTCATGCAGTGAATTATGACCGTGCAGTGGTTCCTGAAAATGGCAATTGGGCAGTTTTTTAAGGGCAGCTGTATCAAACGAAATTTGAAACCGGCGATAATCAACCAAATCACGGAAACGGGGTGAGCGCAGCAAATCGGTTTGCATGTCAGAGGCATCCTGTCCCATTTCAGTCATCAGCCAGTTGAGCCAGAAAACTATGTCTGGCCCTTTGGGATTTTTACTTTGAGCAGGATCGATAAACTGGGGTGAAATACCTGTACCCATACTGATGACTGTCACTTTACCATATTGATAACCGGGATTGCCACTGTAATTAAGTGCCTCAATAATGGCTGCGCTTGAGGGGTTATTGTATGTGGTGGTGCCTCCATCTACAAAACGCTCCAGCGGTGCGAAATAAGTAGGCGCAGACATAGAGGCTTCTAGGGCCGAACGAAGCAATATATTGGCATAGGTTCCATTGGTTTTTTCATCATCAAGCCGAAATGCCGTGAAGAAAGTTTCCTCACCTGCTGCCATATCTTTCGCGGTAATGAGGAGGTCAGTCTGGTACAAGGCTGCTGCTTCTTTCAGTGTCATATCACGAAAAATTTCGGCAGCGAACCGAACTTGGACGCCGGCGTAGTAAGAGTCTCCTTTGTCTGTGAGTCAAAGGCCGGATTCACTATAGTGCTATTCACAAAGAACGTCACATGTTCCTTCAACTGGCCTGGCTTC
>RGEC01000175.1 GCA_009918425.1 Bacteroidota bacterium | reverse complement strand
ACAGTGTATCGCCAACAGCGAGTAATCAACGTTTAGGGCGTGGACTACCAGGGTATCTAATCCTGTTTGCTCCCCACGCTTTCGTGCCTCAGCGTCAATCACGGTGTAGCAGACTGCCTTCGCAATCGGTGTTCTATAACATATCTAAGCATTTCACCGCTACATGTTATATTCCATCTACCTCCACCGTATTCAAGAGTGCCAGTTTCAATGGCAGTTCCGCAGTTGAGCTGCGGGCTTTCACCACTGACTTAGCACTCCGCCTACGCACCCTTTAAACCCAGTAAATCCGGACAACGCTTGGATCCTTCGTCTTACCGCGGCTGCTGGCACGAAGTTAGTCAGTACCAGTGTGGGGGATCATCCTCTCAGACCCCCTATACATCGTAGCCTTGGTGAGCCATTACCTCACCAACTAGCTAATGTACCGCATGCCCATCTTTTACCGCCGGAGCTTTAACTGCATCGAGATGCCTCATCGCAGTGTTATGGGGGATTAATTCCGATTTCTCGGAGCTATACCCCAGTAAAAGGTAGGTTGCATACGTGTTACGCACCCGTGCGCCGGTCTCATATCGTATTGCTACAATATTTACCCCTCGACTTGCATGTATTAGGCCTGCCGCTAGCGTTCATCCTGAGCCAGGATCAAACTCTCCATAGTAAAAGATGTTTGATTCCCGACTTTCCCAAAGTATTTGGGCGACTCGCTATTCCTTACCAATCTTTCAAAGAACTTTATAAATTCAGCCCTAAGGCCTATTTATTTCATTTTGTTTTCCCAAACGGGGCTGCAAAGGTACAACAAATATTTTAAAAGTCAAGAGAAAATTAAAATATTTTTTGAACTGCTTCAGCGCTTTGTAGCCTTTTGTTCCAGAACGGGGTGCAAAGGTAAGAAGAATTTTAACAGTTTCAACCCCATGCAAGACTTTTTTTCAAATTATTTTTAAAACCCTGAACAGCTTAGCGCAGCAATAAAGATGTATCTCCGTAGCTTAAAAATCGATATCCATTATCCAGTGCATGCCTATAAATCTTCTTCCAATCCTCCCCTACAAACGCCGCAACAAGAGCCATCAATGTTGAACCCGGCTGATGAAAGTTGGTAATCAGACCTCCGCAAACCTTAAATTCAAACCCGGGCAGAATGAAAATAGCCGTATTGCCACTCAGCGAACCGCCCAACTTGAATAAATAATCGGATAAAGCTCCCAGTGAATCCACCAAATCAATCCCTTTATATTTTGGATCAAAACCGGCATCCGGACCAATCTCGGCAGGATCCTGAATACCCATTATCAGCCTGGCACCTATAAAGTGTAAACTCTCCAGCACCCGCATGCTGGTGGTTCCTGATGCCACAATGGTGGTTCCTTTTTGCAGATGCACCATTATTTGGTTTATTAATTCTGTGGTTATGTTGAATTGCTCCCTGTGCATTTCGTGGTCGGAAGCAAACTCCGATTTAACAGGCCTGAATGTTCCCGCTCCCACATGCAAAGTCAGATAACTGCGGCTGACTCCCGCATTATCCAAATCCTGCAAGACCCTGTCAGTGAAATGAAGAGACGCTGTTGGCGCAGCCACGGCCCCGGCAACTTCGGCGAATACAGTCTGATACCGATCCCTGTCTTCAGGTGACATTTCTCTCTTTATGTAGGGCGGCAGCGGAACTTTCCCAAAAATCTCCAGTGCTTCAGGTATTGAATAGGGTTCGGTAACCTGCAGCTCTATAATATTGCGATCCCTGTCTTTCCAGATTGCAGATAACTCTATACGATTATTGCTGTCTGACAGGATGAGTTTCTGTCCCTCTTTAAATTTTCGCCTGTTTCCTGCCATAACCTCCCAAACGGTCCAATCCGGTGAGTGGGGTGTCAGCAAAAACAACTCAACCATTGAACCTGCCTCTTTTGAAAAAATAAGCCTGGCAGGTATGACTTTGGTATTGTTTCCTACCAGCAAACTGCCTGCGGGCATAAACTTACTCAGATTATAAAAATGTTCATCCTGAATTATACCGTGATAATAATGCAGTAATTTCGAGTGATCCCGTTCCGCCAGCGGGAAACTGGCAATTCTGTCATCAGGAAGTGAATACTGTAGAGATTGAAAAGGAAACTGAGGTATGAGCGTCATGCATTCAAAACATGTGAAGACAAAAGTTTGTTCAGAGCCAAACGCCTGTGGCTTATGGAATTTTTCACTTCTGCCCCTAATTCGGCAAAAGTCTCATGAAAACCCTCAGGCACAAATACAGGATCATAGCCAAATCCCTCATTCCCTCTAGGCTGTGTGATAATTTTTCCATGTACTTCCCCTAAAAAAAACAAAGGCTCATCGGAAGCGCCGTACAAACAAAGACATGCTGTAAAGTGTGCGCGTCTGTCGTCAATAGCTGATAATTCCGCCAATAATTTCAACATATTTTCATGGTCAGTTGCATTCTCTCCTGCAAAACGTGCACTCTTTACTCCGGGCTGTCCATTCAGTGCTATTACACTTAGGCCCGAATCATCGGCCAATATGGGTAAATGGGTAAATTCCGAAACTGCCTTGCATTTGATAAGCGCATTTTCCGCAAATGTATTTCCCGTTTCATCCGGATTAACGTGGCAATCAATATCATTTAAGGAGAGAATGGTTACATGCAATCCCAGTATTTCTCGCACTTCATCCAGTTTGTGCCGGTTATTGGATGCAAAAACCCAGGATGGCTTCATTGGCGGGGACGGGTAGTTCTTTGTTCTATGCGCTTTTCATAATTCACACCCTGAAAAATTCTGTTCACAAATATTCCGGGGGTATGAATCTGATTAGGATCTAGTTCGCCTGCCGGCACCAGTTCTTCTACTTCTGCTATGGTAATTTTACCCGCTGATGCCATCATTGGATTGAAGTTTCGGGCAGTTTCCTTATAGATTAGGTTCCCGTGAGTGTCGCCTCTCCATGCTTTCACAATGGCAAATTTGGCATCGAAAGCCAGTTCCATCAGATAGGTTTTACCATTAAATATGCGGGTTTCCTTGCCTTCAGCAACTTCGGTCCCTACCCCGGCCGGGGTAAAGAAAGCAGGAATACCTGCCCCGGCAGCGCGACATCTTTCGGCCAGTGTACCCTGCGGAATGAGTTCAACCTCCAGTTCACCTGACAAAAGTTGTCTTTCAAATTCCTCATTTTCACCCACGTATGAGCTTATCATCTTTCTTACCTGTCTGCTTTTAAGCATTAAACCGATGCCAAAGTCATCAACACCGGCATTGTTGGATATACATGTAAGGCCTTTAACCCCTTTTTCAACCAGGGCAGCAATGCAATTTTCGGGAATGCCACAGAGTCCGAAACCACCCAGCATTAAAACATCTCCATCCTCAATATCGTGGATGGCCTCTTTAGCGTTAGAAAAAACTTTATTCATTTTATTGTTCCAGTTTGGCTGCCAGCCCCTGATCGCAGAGAGCAGAGCATATCGGTATCAACTCTTCCAATGATCCATGTTTGACCGGATATTTACCTTTATGATGCACAAACCACGCACATTGTTCAGCTTGAATCTCATTGTGACCGCAATATGTGACAAGACATTTAATTACCCAATCAAAGGTGTTTACTTCATCGTTGTATAAAATTACTGCCCAGGATTTATCCGTGAGAATTTCCTGTTCAATTTCAGGAAGCACCAATGGATTGTCAGCCATTTCAAACATTGCCTTAATGCTGGTGTCGTTTCAAAATCCGTGCCTTGCTTTCATTGCCGTTAATCAAACGCTGAATGTTTTTACGGTGCGTTAGTATTACAAGAATAGCAGCACAGATACCGAAAGCGATGAACAAGGGCTCGTGCCGCTTGAATATCCATACCAGGGAGACGGGAAACATAATTGCAGCACTCATACTGCTTAGACTAACAAAACGGGTGAGTAAAAGCATGCAAACAAACATAATCAAGCAAATTGCTGCGGTTAGCCAATGAATGGCTATAAGCATTCCAAAAAGCGTTGCAATCCCTTTTCCTCCTTTAAATCCGGCGAATACAGGAAACAAGTGACCCAACACAGCGCTTAATCCAAATAGCAGTTGAACATTGATAAACCATGTTTTGTTAAGCACTGGATTGATTTCAGGAAGAAAATTGACCAGACATGCTGCAGTAAAGCCTTTTACCACATCCATGGCCAGCACGCCTGTTCCGGCTTTTTTACCCAGCACCCTGAAAGTATTGGTTGCACCTGCATTACCACTTCCATGCTCACGCACATCAATTCCGAAAAAGGCCTCACCTACCCAAACTGCACTAGGTATAGAACCAAGCAGGTAGGCCAAAACAGCAAGCCCAAGTATCTGAAGTTCGATTGCCATTCTTACAAATGTACTGTGCAAAAATATGCATATTTGTAGTAAACAAGAATTTTTTACTGACGGTTACAGCAATTACAGTTCCTTAATTTGCCTTATTTTGATGTATAATGAGGTTGAAAGATGGGTACTTAAAATTAACAAAATCAATTCTGTAAGCCAGAAATCAGCCGAGAAAATGCCATTTGAAAAGATAAAACC
>RGEC01000174.1 GCA_009918425.1 Bacteroidota bacterium | reverse complement strand
CTGTTCCTCCGACAGCGGAGAGAAATAAGGCTGATCAAAAACTGTTGAAGGCAGACAATGCCATACGCAGGTATGCAGAAATCAGAACCAATATGAAAACAGTAATGGCAGTATTTATACCGGTTTCTGCAAGTCTGTTTCTGCCGGTATTAGTTCAATTGACTTTGAATTTTTCATCAACCAACCTATTGACGGTTTTTTTATCCTTAGTTTTAGTAGGATTTTTAATTAGTGTTTGGTCATTGATGTTTATTTATTTCCTGTTTCGTCCTGAATTAAAGGCCAAAAGAGCTTGCAGGTTAATTAGAAGGGCACCGTTGCATGCTCCCAAAAACAGATTTATTGAGTATGAGGTAAGGTCTCTTTTGATGCTGAATAATTATATGAGCAGAAGAATGCAAATAAAACACATTCGTAAATTGAGGGAAATTTCACAGACGGACCTTTATAACCCATGGCTCAATAAAATTAAAAGTCTCAGGTATTATGAAGAGAGTCAATTTACAGAATCACATGGTTCCAAGGGTATCAGCAATAATTTATTGCTATTAATTCCTCTGCTTGGGCCGTTACTCTTGTTATTGATATCATTGGTAAATAACTAATTCATAAGTCTGACCGTTTCGGTTTTAGTTACTAAATTTGCCGCAATAAATAATAAAGCAGTTCACCATGTCAAAAATTAGCGTAATCGGTGCCGGAAATGTGGGCGCCTCCTGTGCAGAGTACATCGCCATGAAGGATTTTGCCGCTGAGGTAGTTCTTCTGGATATTAAAGAGAATTTTGCCGAAGGCAAGGCCCTGGACCTCACGCAGTGCGCCACCACCAACGGTTTTAACACCCGCATCAGCGGATCAACCAACGATTACAGCAAAACTGCCGGCAGCGATGTGGTGGTTATTACCAGCGGAATTCCCCGCAAACCCGGCATGACCCGAGAAGAATTGATTGGAGTGAATGCGGGTATTGTAAAATCCGTATGTGAAAATGTGCTGAAGTACAGTCCTAATGCCATTATTGTGGTGGTTTCCAACCCCATGGACACCATGACCTATCTTGCACTGAAGTCCACAGGTTTGCCTAAAAATCGCATCATCGGTATGGGTGGAATTTTGGATAGCAGCCGTTTCCGTACCTACCTCAGCGCTGCGCTAAATTGTCCTTCCAACGATGTAGACGGCATGGTTATTGGTGGGCATGGCGATACCACCATGATTCCGCTTACCCGTTTTGCTTCTTACAAAGGTGTTCCTGCCAGCCATTTTGCAAGTGAAGAAACCTTAGCCAAGGTGAAAGCTGATACTATGGTGGGAGGTGCAACGCTCACCGGCATGCTCGGAACCAGCGCCTGGTATGCGCCCGGTGCCTCTGTAGCTGCGCTGGTGCATGCCATTGTCGCCGATCAGAAGAAGATGTTCCCCTGCTGCGTGTACCTGGAAGGCGAATATGGTCAGAGCGATATTTGTATTGGCGTGCCCGTTATTCTGGGCAAAAGCGGCTGGGAAAGCATTGTGAAGCTGGATTTGAATGATGCGGAAAAGGCAGAATTTGCAAAATCAGCAGATGCGGTGCGAAGTATGAACAGCGTACTTGGAGCGTAATGAAAAAATAAACAGATAGAAAAAGGCAACTCCAGGGTTGCCTTTTTTATTGAAATACACAACAAGTGAGATTGAAATTAAGCAAGGGAGTCTGGATGATGTTGCTGGCCAGCTTTTCATTTGGCCTGATGAACGTGTGTGTGAAAATGGTGAAAGACATACCGGTGGCTGAAACCGTCTTTTTTAGGGCGGTTGTGCAAATTATACTCGGATACCTAACCTTGTTGCAACTGGGCGTAAGTCCCATGGGGAAAAATAAAGTGCTATTGCTGCAACGCGGTTTTTATGGCTCCGTTGGTCTTATCTGTTACTTCTATACCCTGCAGCACATGCCGCTGGGCAACGCCATTATCATTCACTACCTGGCGCCCATGCTTACCACCATTCTGGCTATTCGCATGGCGGGAGAGAAGGTGATTTCCATTCAATGGTTGTTTTTTACACTGGCGTTTGCCGGTGTGATTGTGGTGAATGGAGCAGGGCAACAGGTTCCGCTTATACCGATGCTTGCCGGGCTTGGCGGTGCATTGTTCTCTGCCCTGGCGTACAATACCATTAAAAAGCTGAAAGGGGTGGAGGATCCCAATGTAGTGGTATTGTATTTTCCGATGGTGAGTGTGCCAATTGCATTGAGTTACTTTCTTTTCAGGCCTGCCGACTGGGTGTGGCCTGAAGGTGCGCAGTGGCTGTGGTTGATTGCTACGGGCATTACTACACAAATCGGACAGTTTTTCATGACCCGTGCCTATCAGGAAGACCTGGCAAGCAGGGTTTCAGCCGTTAGTTATGTGGGTGTGCTTTGGGGTGCAGGAGCCGGGCTGCTCATTTTTGATGAGCATTATCAAGCACTTCAGTATATAGGTATGGCTATGGTTATTGGCGGGGTTATTCTGAATATCAACGCGCAGCGGGTAAAAAACTTTTTTGCTCCTGCAGAAAATTAATTATATTGCAAAGTAATAAAAATATAAAACAAAGAAAAACAATAAATTAAGTAAAAAACAATACCGAAATATTCAAATTAAATTTGAAAATAACGGGAATAGTTGTATATTTGTTTTGTGATAGCGCGGATTTATGATAGCCAAATTGCTGCCATGCTGAAGGAGTTTCCTGTGGTGTGTCTGCTTGGGCCCCGTCAGTCAGGGAAAACCACTGCGGCAAAATCATATGCTGCACGCAGCAAAAAGCCGGTGCTCTATCTGGATATGGAAAGTCCGGCAGATGCCCGCCGTCTTGGTGATGCTGAATACACCCTGAAACAATATACAGACCATCTGGTCATAATTGATGAAATACAATTCAGGCCGGATTTATTCCCATTGCTGCGGCATCTTGTGGATGAACACCGAAAGCCGGGCCGCTTTCTAATTCTGGGCTCTGCCAGTCCTGAGCTGGTTAAAGGCGCTTCTGAAAGTCTCGCAGGTCGCATTTACTACATCGATACCACGCCATTTAATGCCACAGAATTGCAGGGGCAGAAAAATTTCACCCAAACCCGTCATTGGTTTCGCGGTGGTTTCCCCGATGCCTGGCTGGCTCGCACCGATGCTGCTTGGATGAACTGGATGGATGGTTTTTCCCGCACATTTATCGAAAGGGATCTTAATAATCTGTTCGGTGTAAGTTTTTCCGGTCCTTTGATGCACAAACTGTGGCACATGCTGGCCCATCAGCACGGTGGATTGTGGAATGCCCAGTCTTTTGCCAAAGGACTGGATGTGAGTTCCACCACCATCAACCGCTATGTGGATTACCTGCAAGGTGCTTTCATGATCCGATTATCTGCTGGATATTCAAAGTTCGTCACGTTTGCAGTTACATCCTGTTGTAGGCTACAGCTGGGAGGGCTATGTGATTGAACAAATATGTCAATTGTTGCCGCACAGGGTCAACCCATACTTTTACCGCACACAAGATGGCAGCGAAATGGATCTGGTTTTGGTAAAAGGGGATAAGCCCTTTGCGTGTATTGAAATTAAAACCACCGATGCGCCCTCAGTAAGTCGTGGTATGCGCGAAAGTATGGCTGACCTTTCTTGCAAACACAACTTTATTATTACAGCAGGTATTTCGAAGCCGTTTGATTTAGATAAAGACTTGTGTGTGTTGGGGTTAAAGGATTTTTTAAATTGTCATTTGCCCAAATTGTTGAAATAATATATGGCCGTTAATCGTCAGTTGTACTTGAGATTAACGGCTATATTGCATTTCAAACCAACGCGGAGCCAGTCTGATTTTATAGGATTTCAGTGATTTTTTTTTGACTTTAATTCCGGAACTATACTGCTCCCATTTAATAATTCCTATACTATCACAGAGCCAGTATCTTTCAAAAGTATTGCTTTTTTTTTCCGGTTCTGAATAAACTTCTGTCAGGTGCACATTTCTATAGAGTTTGCCGTATACGGAAAAGGTATCAATTATAGCTTTTTTAGCGTAATAGTTGCGGATATGCACTGTGTCTGGTTCTCTGCTAAGTAGCAACATTTTCTCATTGTATTTAAACCACAAAGCGTTATTAGTGATGGAATAATTTATTGTTTTAGAATTTGATGTTTTGATAGACATGTCCCACATGAGGGAATATCCTCCTGATCCTGATCCTCCAAATGTTATGGCATTTTTCACTGCGCCAGAAAGGAATTGCGTTTCCGTTAAAGTATCATTGTCAAGGTTATATTCCCAATAGCTTCCTGTGTCGAAAAGATATCCCGACATTTCAGTATCAATAGGGATAATTCTTAATTCACTTTCAGTTTTTTTACATGAGAGTATCGTTAAAATAGAAGCAAAAATTATAAATGATGAAATTTTATGCATAGAAAAATGTGCGACTAATTTTGTGAAACTTCCCAATTTCTCCATTCCCTCGTTCTTTCAAACACCGCTTCCAGAATTTCCTTGTCTGCATGCGTGAATTCCATTTTTCTTCTGGGCATCACCAGTGAAGCTGTTT
>RGEC01000173.1 GCA_009918425.1 Bacteroidota bacterium | reverse complement strand
TCGGAGGAGGAAATGGTCAATTAGCACACGGTTTCCGGGAAGATCGCCCATGAGTTTCACCACAGCTTTTTCCAGATCCTCGTCGTTGATAACAATCACCATGCCTTGTCCGCCCAACACATAACTGGGGCGCACCAAAACCGGATATCCCACTTCATTGGCAATTTTTATGGCTTCTTCGGCGTTCAGGGCAACACCGTACTTCGGGTAGGGAATGTTGAGTTCTGCCAGCAAGTCGCTAAAGCTTCCCCGATCTTCGGAAAGATCCATATCGGGATAGCTGGTGCCAATGATTTTGATGCCTTTCTCGTGGAGTTTCTCGGCCAGTTTCAATGCTGTCTGGCCACCCAGCTGCACAATAACGCCTTCGGGTTTTTCATATTCTATCAGTTCCCACAGGTGCTCCCAATACACAGGCTCAAAATAGAGCTTGTCGGCCATATCGAAGTCTGTGCTTACGGTTTCTGGGTTGCAGTTTACCATAATGGCTTCGTATCCGGCCTCGCGGGCTGCCAATATGCCGTGCACACAGCTGTAGTCAAACTCGATACCTTGCCCGATACGGTTGGGGCCGCTGCCCAGCACGATTACCTTTTTGCGATCGGTGAAAACGCTTTCATTCTCGCCATCAAATGTTGAGTAAAAATAGTTGGTTGGGCTCGGAAATTCTGCGCTGCAGGTATCCACCATTTTGAATACCCGGCGTATGCCCAGGGCTTTGCGTTTTTCATACACGTCTTCCGCGCTGCAATTGCCCATCAGCCATGCAATTTGCTCATCGCTGAACCCTTTTTCCTTGGCGGTTCTCAGCAGTTCTTCGGGCAGATTGTTAATCTGATAGCGCTTGATTTCGTTGCTTGTTTTTACCAATTCGGCTACCTGCTCCAAAAACCAGCGATCTATTTTGGTCATTTTCTGCACCGTGCTGATGGGCAAGCCCAGGCTCAGGGCATCATAAACCTGAAAAACGCGGTTCCAGCTGGCGCGTTCCAGCCCTTCTGCCAGAACCTCGAGGTTTCGTTCGGCAGGGCGATCTGCGCCCAATCCATGCCGGCCTATTTCCAGGCTCTGACAGGCTTTTTGCAGGGCCTCCTGAAAGCTTCTGCCAATGGCCATTACCTCTCCCACGCTCTTCATCTGGAAACCTAGTCGGCGGTCTGCACCGTGGAATTTATCGAAGTTCCAGCGGGGTATTTTCACGATAACATAGTCAATGGCCGGCTCAAAAAACGCACTGGTGGTTTTGGTTACCGGATTCGTTAGTTCATCCAGGTAATAGCCGATAGCCAGCTTGGCGGCAATTTTGGCTATGGGATATCCGGTGGCTTTGCTGGCCAGTGCCGAACTGCGGCTCACACGGGGATTGATTTCAATGGCAATGATGTCCTCGTTTTCGGGATTTACGGAAAACTGCACATTGCATCCGCCGGCAAACACACCCATGCTGCGCATCATTTTGAAGGCCATGTCGCGCATGCGCTGAAAACAAACATCGCTGAGGGTCATAGCGGGAGCCACGGTAATGCTGTCGCCGGTATGTATGCCCATGGGATCAAAGTTTTCGATGGTGCAGATTACGGCGATATCGTCTTTACCGTCGCGCAGCAATTCCAGCTCATATTCTTTCCAACCCATTACAGCTTGTTCCACCAGCACTTCGTGCACCGGACTGGCCTCTAGGCCGCGTTGGAGGGCCGCATCAAATTCTTCTTTTTTGAAAACAATGCTGCCACCGGTACCGCCCAGTGTGTAGCTGGGACGAATCACCAGTGGAAAGCCGATGCGCTGGGCAATTTCCTTGCCTTCCAGAAAACTATTGGCAATCTGGCTTTCGGCCACACCCACGCCCAGTTCGATCATTAAATCCTTGAACTTGTCGCGGTCTTCCATTTTGTCGATGGCCTCGATGTTTACCCCAATAATTCTGCAATTGTATTTTTCCCAAATACCCAGTTCATCACATTCTTTGGCCAGGTTCAGCGCGGTTTGTCCGCCCATGGTGGGCAACACACAGTCTATTTGCTGCTCCTGTAGGATTTTCTCAATGCTCTGGGGTGTAAGGGGCCAGAGGTACACATGATCGGCATTCATTTTGTCGGTCATGATGGTAGCCGGATTGCTGTTGATCAGCGACACGGTGATGCCTTCTTCGCGCAGGCTGCGGGCGGCCTGAGAGCCTGAGTAGTCAAATTCACAGGCTTGCCCAATAATGATGGGTCCGGAGCCGATGATGAGAACGTGTTTGATGGATGAATCTTTGGGCATAGTCCAAAATTGCACAAAGTTAGCGGGCATAGCCCTGATTTTGGGGGGTGTTGATAATTTACGTTAATTTAACATCAAACTGCATGTTCTTTGGTGGATTTTTGAGGCAAATAATTGTCATTCCTATGCCAAAAACCATTAAAAAGAAATTGGAAAACGGCACAAAAATTTTTGTGTTAGACACGTCTGTCATTCTGTATGACCACAATGCTATTTTAAATTTTGAGGAGCATGACATTGCCATTCCAATTACGGTTTTAGAGGAGCTTGATAATTTTAAAAAAGGAAATGACACCCTAAATTTTGAGGCCCGGGAATTTATACGCTTTGTGGATAAGGTAAGCAACGGGACGGCCCTTAGCGGGTGGATTTCTTTGGCTCCCAGAGCCGGCGGTGCCTTTTCTGTGATAATGGATGAGAGTTCGTCGCTGGACGCTACCAAGGTTTTTGGAGATAAAAAAGCGGACCACAAGATTCTTAATGCGGCCTTGCACATGCAAGAACAATATCCCGGGAGAAAAGTGGTTTTGGTTACAAAAGATGTCAATCTGCGTTTAAAAGCGCGTTCTTTAAACCTTAATTCTGAGGATTACGAAACCGGTAAAATTAAAAATGTAGAGGGGTTATATAAGGGAATTACACTGATAGAAACCGGCGATAGTCAAATTATTGACACGCTTCACCATCAGGGACAAGCGGAACCCGCGCCTGTTTTGGATTCAAAACCTGTTGCCAATCATTATTTTATCATTAAAAACAACAAAAACAGCACGCTTGCATATTACAACCCGGAAAACAACCTGTTGGAACGGGTTGAAAAAACGTATGCCTGCGGAATTAAACCCAAAAATGCCGAGCAGGCGTTTGCGATGCATGCACTGATGAACGACAACATCCGGCTTGTTTCGATACAAGGGGTTGCCGGAACCGGCAAAACCCTTCTCGCGCTTGCCTGTGCTCTGGAAAATCGCAGTGCTTTCAGGCAAATTTTTCTGGCACGCCCCATCATTCCCCTCAACAACAAAGACATTGGATATCTGCCGGGCGATATTAAGGCTAAGATTAACCCGTACATGGAACCCCTTTGGGACAACCTTAAATTTATCCAAAGCCAGTTTAAGGAAACCTCGAAAGAAAATCAAAGAATTAAAGAGCTGGTAGATACCGAAAAACTGATGGTAACCCCGTTGGCCTATATCAGGGGAAGAAGCCTGAGCAATATTATGTTTATTGTAGATGAAGCCCAAAACCTTACTCCTCTCGAAATAAAAACGATCATTACCCGGGCTGGCGAAGGCACTAAAATCGTGTTTACGGGAGATATAAACCAAATTGACACCCCTTATCTGGATGCTCAGTCAAATGGTTTAAGCTACCTGATTGACAGAATGAGAAATCAGCCATTGTATGCCCATATTACGTTGGAGAAGGGCGAGAGAAGTTCGCTGGCAAACCTTGCCAACAGCTTGTTGTAAATTAAGTTGTTCTCTGTTTGGCGTCCTCGCCAACCACTGTTATTACGGTGCTGAAACGCAATCGGCATCACCCTTCGAAGAGCTCAGTGTGACAGCCGATTGGTGTGGGGCGCACGGTTAGTGTCCCCGCCAATCACTATTGGCGCTTGGTTGGCGTCACCAAAAACCACGCGGTACTTATCCAATTTTTCCTACCAGCTCAACCACCCTATCGATATCCACATCCGTCACATCCAAATGCGTCACCATCCTTATTGTTGATGGCGATGTGGCCGCCGTTCGGATTCCCTCCTGTTTCAGCGCTTCTACCCAGTAGGAAGCCGGTTGGTCTCCGGCCATATTTGTGACCGCATCGGTGGTTTGCGCACTTTGTTGCTGGGCTCGGTTTTGCAGGGCACCGCCTTGCTGCTTTTTTTGCCCTTCGAGGGCATGGCTGCGCTGTATCTGGCCTCTGCGCTGTTCGGTCTGTTTCAGGGCGGCATCGTCCCTTCTTACGCGATCATTGTGCGCGAGTACTTTCCGGCTCAGCGTGCAGGTGTTCAAACCGGAACGGTGATCATGGCCACCTTGGTCGGCATGGCCTTGGGGGGATGGATGTCGGGGGCCATTTTTGACCTGACGGGCAGTTACAAGGCCGCATTTGTGAACGGCATCGCCTGGAACTTGCTCAACCTCTCAATCGCCTTTTACTTCTTCAGGCGCGCCCGGGCCCTGGGACAGTTGCGCTGAACGCTCAGGCCCCTTTCAAGGCCAGCGTCATCCGCTCACAAAAACCGGCAAACCGGGCCGAGTCCAGCCATCGCACCACCACCACCGCATCCAGCGCGGGCTCCATCCAGACATAGTTGC
>RGEC01000172.1 GCA_009918425.1 Bacteroidota bacterium | reverse complement strand
CATCCATTTTTTGGCATCGCGGTACATGGTGCCGGTGAAATATGTGAGACCATATGACCAATAAGGCCCTGTGAAATTGGTTGTTTCCAGTCCAGACACACGAATTCCCACACCGGCATAAAAACCAAAATATCTAAGAAACCTTACAGTACCGCCTATTCCGGCCTCCAGCGGTACAATGGTTCCTATATTTCGTTTTTTTATATCCTGACCACTTTTGCGGTATTCCCAGCCGGTACCGATACCCGCCTGAAAAGAAGTTACCACCTCGAAACGCCAGCTTTGGTGGACATAATACTCAAGGGTAGAGCTGGTATAACCAAATCCCTGGTTTAGGGTGTCACGATCCAGGGTTTGCAAAAGACGGCTGTTATAATAGCCCGTCCAAACGGCCACTTTACCAAAATCGAGGCCATAGCGCAGCCCGTTCACATCCACGGGTACACCGCCCATAATGGATTTACGGCTGTCAAAACCCAGTCTTAAACCCGGCGTTCTCATTAAGTACGTTCGCACTGTATCCACAGGATTCCATCGAATACGGGTTGTATCCTGGGCATTCAGGGAAATGGTCAAAAATCCGGTTATGATCGCGAAAATCCGCACAGGGCGAAGTTAGACAAGGCAACTGTAAATTTCCTGTTTCCATATATCCCCGATTGTTGATAAACAAATCACTGTTCATTCACACCCAAATTCCCTTATTTTCGCATTAAGCATGTCTTTCCCCTATCAGTTAAAAACCCCCGAGGAATATTACAAAGCCTACCGTAAAAGCCAGCAAGATTCAGAAGCTTTCTGGGCCGATATAGCTTCGCATTTCACATGGCACAAGCCCTGGCATGCTGTTGTGCGCTCCGATTTTCATACAGCAAACCATAGCTGGTTTGAAGGCGGTAAACTCAATATCACCGAAAACTGCCTGGACCGCTACGCTACCACCCAACCGGATACACACGCCATCCTTTGGGAACCCAACAACCCCGGGGAAGCAACAAAAGCCCTCACCTACCGGCAACTGCTGGAAGAAGTGATGCTGTTTGCCAACGTACTGAAAAACAGAGGTGTCGGCAAAGGCGACCGCGTATGCATATACATGGGTATGGTGCCCGAACTGGTCATTGCTGTGCTGGCCTGCGCCCGCATAGGAGCCATTCACTCCGTTATTTTTGGTGGTTTCAGTGCCAACAGCATCGCTGATCGTATTCAGGATGCCGGAGCCAAAGCCGTCATTACCTGCGATGGGGCGTTTCGTGGTGCCAAAACCATTTCCTTAAAATCCGTTGTGGATGAAGCATTGCAGCATTGCCCCACCGTTGAAGCGGTTTGGGTACTGCGCCGCACTCACGAACCCGTGAGCATGCGCAGCGGCCGCGATTTCGACTGGCATAGCGAAATCGAAGCCATGCAGGCAAAAGGTAACACCGACTGCCCCGCCGAAAGCATGGATGCTGAGGATCCACTGTTTATACTCTACACATCGGGTTCTACCGGTAAACCCAAAGGCGTGGTTCATACCACCGCTGGTTACATGGTATGGGCGCATTACACTTTTGTGAATGTATTTCAGTACCAACCGGGACAAATCCATTTTTGCACCGCCGATATCGGCTGGATTACCGGCCACAGCTACATCCTATACGGGCCGCTGAGCGCAGGAGCGACCACACTGATGTTTGAAGGCATACCCACCTGGCCCGATGCAGGCAGGTTCTGGGATATTGTGCAAAAATACCGCGCAGATATACTGTACACCGCGCCCACGGCCATTCGCAGCCTGATGACCTTTGGCAGCCAGCCACTGGATAACAAAGATCTTTCTTCACTCAAGGTGCTCGGCACTGTGGGAGAGCCCATTAATGCCGAAGCCTGGCACTGGTATGACCGCGAGGTGGGCAAAGGCAATGCACCTATTGCCGATACCTGGTGGCAGACAGAAACCGGCGGTATTATGATCAGCAACCTGGCCGGTGTAACGCCCGCAAAGCCAACCTTCGCAACCCTTCCGCTGCCGGGTATATTCCCCATACTGGTGGATGAAAACGGCAAGGAAATTACGGGCAACGGGGTTTCTGGAAATCTGTGTATACAGAAACCCTGGCCGGGCATCATCCGCAGTACCTGGGGTGATCACGAACGGTGCCGGCAAACCTATTTCTCCACCTATCCGGGCCTGTATTTCACAGGCGATGGCTGCCTGCGCGATGAAGAAGGCCACTACCGCATTACCGGCCGTGTAGATGACGTGCTCAATGTGTCGGGGCACCGCATTGGTACCGCTGAAGTTGAAAACGCCATCAACATGCATACCGGCGTGGTGGAAAGCGCCGTGGTGGGCTATCCGCACGATATTAAGGGGCAGGGTATTTATGCCTATGTGATTTGTGGTAAAGCACCGGAGAATGAAACCGAGATGCGACAGGATATACTGCAAACGGTATCGCAGGTTATTGGCCCTATTGCCAAGCCGGATAAAATTCAGTTTGTGAACGGGCTGCCCAAAACCCGCAGCGGCAAGATCATGCGGCGCATTTTACGCAAAATTGCGGAAGGGGAAACCCAAAACCTGGGGGATACCACCACCCTGCTCGATCCGGGCGTGGTAGAGGAGATTCTGAAGGGGCGGTTGTGAGCGATTGCCACGCTTCGACAGGCTCAGCGTGACAATCGCTAGCAGTGAAGCGGCCGGTCATTCTGAGCCTTCCAAAGGTAATTAATACCTTGTCATCCTGAGCCTGTCGAAGGATGACCTACACTACCTACTTATAGCCCTGTCATCCAGAGCTTTTCTAAGGCAATTAGGCCTTGTCATCCTGAGCCTGTCGAAGGATGACAAGGCCCCGCCTGCTCCAGGCTTTTCCTTAAATCCTCCAGCCAAGACCTACGCAGGGATTCGGGTTTCAGCACCTGCACCCGGCTGCCATAGCTGCGGATGAACATGTTCAATTCTTCAGATAAATGAACGGTGATGCGCATATGCAAACCCTTTTTTGGGTGATTATCCAGTATTTCCTGTGTGGCATGCAACCCTGAAGTAAGCACGTATGCCGCACTTTCCGGCGCAAAAAGCAGCTCAACCTCCATGGGCTCAGTATTATTTACCACGGTAATACCCATGGAATGTGAAAAATAAGACTCCGCATCGAAGGTTTCATTATACGTTTCAGTTGTGAGCTGGGCCTCGGTAAAACGGTCCAGGCCGTAGTTTCTAACTTCATTTCTGTGCTCGGCAAAAGCCACCAGATACCAGCGGTTTTTAAATTCCTTCAGCAGATACGGATGTATGCGAAAAGGCTCGCTCTCTTCACTGCCAAAGGGTTTATAGCGAACACGCATTACCCTTTTTTGAAGAATGCCTTCCACCGATCTTTCAAAAATGCCAATATCAGGCCATTCTGTGGGTACTTCCAGCTGAATCACCTTTTGGTTTAGCCATTTTCCGGTGGCAGTTCCCACGCGGATAATGCGCTCCAGCTGTTCAATAGGACGATGAATTTCGGCCAGGTAAGGCACGCCGCTAAACTGACTGAGCATATTGGCGGCATATTTTAGCTTTTCCAGGTCTTCGCTGCTAACGGGTATGCTGGTAATGGAGTAATCTGCTTTTTCGTAGAAATAGCCTTTTCGGGTTTTGTCAAACGCTATAGGAGCGTAATAGGCCAAATCATCATTGTAGCGCATGTTGTTGAGATCCTCATCAAGGGTGCGGCTGCCAATTTCATACCCCAGGCGCTTGAGTATCGTTTCAATAAGCTCCGTTTTGCTGGGGTAGCCGCGCATTCTAAGTTTTTCATCAATAACACGGTAGCGTCCCAGTGCATCTTTGTTTACCGGCATAAAACGAAGATAGAAAATATATTTTACAAAAATGAAATGTTGGCCGTTTATTTCTATTCTACAGCCGTATTTTCATTAAGCTCAATCGCAGGAATTCAATGCACGGATAACACGGCCATCAGTGTGTATTTTTCTGCTTTCCGCAATTTTTCTCAAATCAATCATTTGGTTTGCATCGCAATCACTGCGCACAATTAAACGCGCCAAAATCCAGGCTGCATAATCATCAGAGAACATATACAACACACGAATCCTTTTTATTTTTGTCAATTCAAGATCCTCAAATTTATTACCGCGCAGCAAATCAAATAAATTATCACGGCTCACATTTTTCTTTTGATATTTATGTTGAATAATTTTACGGAGCACATCTCCCTTTTCACTAAAAGCAACCGACTTTGCAGCCATGCGGGTAATGAGAAACTCATCTGCTTTTTCAAAACCCCATTCCTTTAATTTATCCCACAATTCATCCTCTATTTTTTCCGCCACAAATTCTTCCCAGTTAAATTTTTCTTCTTTTATGACGGCCGTTTCCTCTATGGATTTCAGCGTAGCATTGTGTTCGGCCACCACCTGTTTTTCGGTGGCACTGAGGTAATGCAAGTCATCAGCGGCGCCCTTCATTCCGGCAGCCGATTCACTGAGAGCCTTAGATTCAGCAGAAGCGGCTTTGGCCTCCGAGCGTATGGCAGCACCTTCTTTCACGCAGGTTTTGAGCGCACCGCTCAAAAACACGAACAACATAATTCCGGCATGGGCTTTTAACATGCTTCAAAAAAAGGGTATTTTTTATAAAATG
>RGEC01000171.1 GCA_009918425.1 Bacteroidota bacterium | reverse complement strand
TCCCCGCCGTCTTTAAGTTGTAATTTTTTGCGGGTTTCCTCTGCAGGTAGTACAAAATCGCGGGCACTTACATTGGCTTGAACAATCCCCATTTTTTTCAACTGATCACCGATATGGTTTAGCGAGCCTGTAAATTGGTGCTTTAATGTAAAACAACGTCCCAGCGCTGATGGTATCACTGTATTGCCGGTTAAATAATATCCGTGGCGGCTGACAGCCTTTAAACCGGTTTGCTCAATTATATACTCTCGCATGCCGGCCTTTATAGCGCCTGATGTCATTTCGCAGAATATCAGGGATTCTGTGGTTTGAAATGGAAATGTATTATCATCCTTAAAAATATGTGCACCATTTTCATCGCAGTGCACAAGGCTGACACCTGTATAAATGTTGTGCGCCAGCACCGCCAATAATTCTTTTACCTCACTTCTCTCACTGAATACATAAAAATTCACCGGTTGCCCCATTTGTTTTTCAAACCACTGCATGTCTGTCATCGGGCTTAGTTTAATTATCCATTTTTCTGCAAGTGAGCCATATTGTTTATACAATGAAATAATGTCGGGAGAATATGACGCGACATGGGTTGCCATTCGGTTTCCCGATGCCCTTCTGTCAGGATCTGCGTAAATGAGGCTCCACGGGCCAGGAGGGGTTAACAGAAATTCCTCGGCGGTAGTATCCAGCCTGTTGATATTGCCAATTTGCATCCGTTTATTGTTGAAGCGTGCAATGGCGTTTAAACCCGCATCCGGGTCCAAACTGGTAATTTGCCCGAAATTTTTAGCAAAAAGAGCATCATCTACGCCAAGTCCACCGGTAATGCTCAACATGGTTTTACCGGAAAAAAGAGAGGCTTTTGCATCTGCTACTGTCTCTGAAGTGCATTGTTCAAGCGGTACAGAAGCAAACAGGCATTGATGCTTTATCCATGTAGGGAGTTTCTTTTCTGCTTTGGTTTGGCACTGTTGCTGCTCAGATAATATTTCGCTTAAAAATGCTGTTTCTTCAGGTGAGAGATCAGATTTTTGTACTGTTTTTGAATAAATCCTGTCAGATATTCGTTCTATACTCAGTGTATTTCCCGAATTTGAGTTTAATTTGCAGTAAATTTCCCTTATCATGAACAAGGCAAAAGTAATCATCGCTATCCTGATTTGTATAACCGCAGTTTCCTGTGGCTCATTGCGCAAGAAAGACAAATGTCCTTCTGTTGGAATGGCAAATCATGGCATGAGTATCAAAAAGTAATGTTTTCGCCACCGCAGTTAACAAACGAGGCCTCATTGGAGGCTTTGATAGCGGAATCGCACGTTACACCGGTTTTGATATTTAAGCACAGCACCCGCTGTTCCATTAGCAGTATGGCCTTAAACCGTTTGCAAAATTCAAATCCGCCCCTGCAGTTTCAACTCATTGATGTGATTGTAAACAGACCGGTAAGCAACAAAGTTGCGGAACTGTTTTCGGTGTATCATGAATCGCCTCAGATTCTAATTATACATAAAGGAGAATGTGTTTATGATGCTTCTCACCTTGAAATTCAGCCTCGGGAAATTTTACAGGAACTTCAGACACGTAATTCTTAAATTCTATCAATACCGCGCATAAAATAGGAGATGTGATCCGAATGGATAAAGTGGTTGAAACGGCCGACCTGGCAACGTTTGAAACCGGTAATGTGCATCCGTTTTACGGGACTTTTGCGCTGGGGAGGGATGTGGAATGGGCTTGCCGACAGTTTGTGCTGAACATGAAGGATGATGACGAAGAAGGAATAGGTACATTTCTGAACATAAGTCATAAAAGTCCGGCCATGCTGGGAAACACAATAACCATTACCGCTAGTCTCATTAGACTGGAAGGCAATTCTGTAGATTGTTCATTTTCGGTTCACGTGGGTGAAAGGCTTGTAGCCGAAGGTACCCAGGGTCAGAAAATTCTTAAAAAAGAAAAAGTATCGCGGCTAATCGACAGTTTGACAGGTGGCTAAGAAACCCAAAATAGAAATTCTCAACCGCAAGGCAGGCTTTAATTACCACGCCGATGCCAAATACACGGCCGGCTTGATGTTGCTTGGCACAGAGGTGAAAAGCATTCGGGCGGGCAATGTGAATATTGGCGATGCTTATGCTGTAATGGATTCCGGAGAGCTGTGGCTGAGAAATCTGAATATTTCACCGTTTGCCCAGGGAAGTTTTGGTCAACATGAGCCGCTACGCGACAGAAAACTCCTCTTGAATAAAAAGGAACTTAAGAAAATAACAGTAGCCCTCAAAAATGTTGGTATTGCCGCTTTTCCTATAAGGATTTTTGAGGATGATAAAGGGTTGTTTAAACTGGAACTGGGTGTGGGGCCAGGCAAAAAAATGCATGATAAACGCGAAGACCTTAAAACAAAGGATGTGCAGCGAGAAATGGCCCGCTTTAAACATTAATGGCTAACTTCGCAATTCATGCGAATGCTCCTGCTGCTTGTTTTTATGTATTTTAGCCGCCTGTCGGCTCAAACCCTAACTGCCGGAGCGGAGTATAGCAATTTTAACTGGGAAAAACTTAACAATGGCGCGGTAAACGGCAAGGGATGGGGAAGGGGTTTGGTATTTATGTTTACCAGGGATCTGAGGCCTTCGCTGGAGGCCGGAATCTCATTGTCTGCAGGCGAATACAGGGAAAACGGTATCGAGAAAAGTGTCTGGGGTGTATCGTCTTACGGACGGTTGCAGGGGCAGTTGCTTTGGTCGCCGGTGGTAGCTCTGGGAAAAGAAAATCCACGCTACAATTTGAAAATTACGGGAGGATATGCGGCATGTTACGTGCCGGGATTATCCGAAATTGGATATAAAAAGGTGCATGCGGATGTTTCCATTGGATTGAGGCAAACTATGCAATTGGGTAAATATTCAGGATTATTTGCCGATCTGTCACATCACCAGCGGCTGGGTGCAGATTTCAAAACCATGTTGTGTATACGTGCAGGATTACTTTTTAGGTATTGAAGCGCACAATTTCTGCGTTTTCAATGATGAAATCCCCCTGAATATTTTGCAAACCGGCATTCATCATGCATTTAGCCACGGCAGTATCTTTCACGGCCTTGTATTTTGCCGGAATCAGCCATGAAAATAAAACCATGATTTGTTTGCTTATCCATTCTGCCGGCCTGAATTCTTTTCTTGGACCCAGCAGCATTGATGGACGCAATATATTCAGGTTTTTAAAACCAAGTTGCTTAAGTTCATTTTCCAGATTGCCTTTAACCCTTGAGTAAAACCACCTGGAATTTTCATCCGATGCAATAGCCGTAATTACCGTGAATGACAAAGCCCCAAGGCGCAACGTTGCTTTGGCAAGGGCAAGCGGGAAGTCGTGATCGACCTGAATGAAACGTTCCTGTGAACCTGCCACACGTATAGTAGTGCCAAGGCAGCAATAAACATGATCGCAATGTTCGTTTAACACGGATAAATCAGAAAAATCAGTCTGTATCTGTAGCAGTTTCGGGTGCTCTAAGGCAAGTTTTTTTCTGCCCAAAGAAATTACTTTTCCATATTCATCTGAATGAAGAAGTATAGGAAGCAATGCTGAGCCTACCATACCTGATGCTCCGGCAATTACTGCGGTTTTCATGGTGTAAAGATCTCTAAAATTCCGAAAGTATTTTCAATATAACCCCTCAAATCATTCCGGTTGCGGAGCAATTCTGTAGCATTACATGCATTGTAACTCACCCCATAATGTTCGGCTATGGCTTTGGCATTAAAATGATGCTCAGTATGCACAAATTTGCGTAATTCGGGCAATTTCTCCGGGCCTTGCAGGCGGTCAAATATCATGCCGCCACGGTTGTTAATGATGATAACCAAAATATTCTTTGGTAACGGGTTACACCACCAGGCATTTTTATCGTATAAAAAACCGATATCGCCGCTAATACAATAAACCGGCTTGTCCGGATTTGCCCAGGCATAACCCATGGCAGTGCTTACAGATCCGTCAATGCCACTGGTTCCGCGATTACCGAAAATGGTAAACGGCAATGTACGACAACCGTTGGCGTGTCTCACGGTCATGCTGTTGCCCAATTGCAGGCATGCATGTTTTGGTATGCTTTTCAGGATGTTTTTAACTATCTCTGTCTCTGTGTCTGTGTCTATATTGGGTTTTTCCGCACAAGTTTTTTTCCAGGCTTGCAAGAAGGTGCTGTCGGCCAAACCCTGATAACTGTTTAGCCATTTTAACAAAAAGTCAGCAGCGTTTGTATGCAGGGTAATAGGTTTGGTGAAAAACGGATCGCCGGTAAATCCACCATCACCCAGATGAAAATGCAATGGAATGTTAAGTTTCCGCAACTGCGATTTCAGAGACTTGCTTACAACTCCCATTCCCATTGAAATCAATACTTCAGGTTTGTGGGCTTCCGCAAGCATTTCTATATTTTCTGTGCAGCTTATTGTTTCTTCGCTATTTGAGTTGCTTAGCACATCGGTCAGCACCGGAAACTTTTTGGAAATGGATTGCAGTACATGCCTGAGATTTTCATCGGGTTTATTGTGTCCTGCCAGAAATAGAAATTTTTTGGCTTTCAGGCATGCCTCAGGTATAGAAATGTCAGGAACAGCAGGGTGTGTAAGAAGATCAACTTCTCTATATGAAGGGGAAATGGCAAGGTCAAGATCTCGGTAAATAGGTTCAGCCAGCGGAATGTTG
>RGEC01000018.1 GCA_009918425.1 Bacteroidota bacterium | reverse complement strand
CTGGAGTGGGTAAAAGAAAACGGTGGTTGCGAGGGAATGAAAACCCGAAACGAAGCTAAGGCAGGACTCTTGTATAATGCTATAGACAAAAGCCCGTTTTTCAGAGGAACTGTCAATAAAGAAGACAGAAGCCGTATGAATGTTTGTTTTGTTTTTAATGAACCTTCGCCCGAACTGGAACAAAAATTTAATGCTGCCTGTAAAGAAGCGGGAATCAGTGGTATTAAGGGTCATCGCAGCGTAGGTGGTTATAGAGCCAGTTTATACAATGCTTTGCCATTGGAAAGTGTGCAGGCCCTTGTGAATGTAATGGAGACTTTTGCATGATGAAAATACTTGCCAACGACGGAATCGACACAGCAGGGGAAGATCTGTTAAGAAAAGCCGGTTTTAGCATTGATACTCAGAAAATACCACAAGCCGAACTCGCTGCTGCTATAAAAAATTATGATATCCTGATTGTACGTAGTGCCACCAAGGTCACAGCAGACATTATGGATGCAGGCAACCTAAAACTTATAGCAAGAGCAGGAGTTGGGCTGGATAATATTGATATAAAACATGCCGGAATTAAACATATTCCGGTTGTGAACACCCCCAATGCAAGCAGCAGATCCGTTGCCGAGCTGGTTTTTGCCCACATATTCTCCTGTTACAGGTACCTTTATCATACCAACAGAGAAATGCCATCCAATGGTATAAAAGATTTCAATGAACTGAAAAAGCTTGCCGGAAAAGGTTTTGAAGTTCAGGATAAAAAAATAGGGATCATCGGTTTTGGAAGAATTGGTCAGGAGGTAGCAAGAATGGCAGTTGGACTGGGGATGGAAGTTCTGGCCAGTGATTACAAGAAGAGAGATATTGAATTGACATTGTCCTTTCATCGTAAATATGCGTATAAAAATTTTAAAATTGTTATACCGGGAATGAGTATGGATGACGTGCTGAAAAACAGCGATATCATCACATTACATACACCCGGGAGTAACGAGGTTATAGGCGAAAAAGAACTCGCCAAAATGAAATACGGTGCCATGCTGATAAACTGCGCAAGAGGCGGTGTGGTAAATGAAACCGCACTGAAAAACGCCGTTAGTTCCGGTAAAATAGCTTTTGCCGGCGTGGATGTGTTTGAACAGGAACCACCGGTAAACAATGACATGTTACAACTGTCTAATGTCTCGCTGTCTCCTCATATTGGTGCCAGCACAGCAGAAGCCCAGGAGCGTGTGGGTATTGAACTTGCTGAACGCATTATTCAGTTTTTTAATACCAAACGGTGATTCACGTTAAACCTTTTGCCGCTCTGAGGCCGGCTGCCGCACATGTGGATCAGGTAGTCTGTGGCAAACACGGGAGTAATCTCCATTTCGGAAATGTAATACGGTCATTGGTAGGTATTACCCTTCGTAATCACAGCGAAGAAGACTATCGCGAAGCACTTCATTATTTTGAAAAACTACAGGCTGGTAAGGTTTTGGTAAGGGAAAATAAAGAGGGTGTTTACATATACAAACAAACCCTGTCTGACGGCAAAGAATTTCACGGAATTGTGGCATGCCTTGCATTCGAAGACTATATAAACGGTGATATATGTAAACATGAAAATACCCTAACCTCCAAACAAAACCTCATGGTTAAGCATATAGAAGCCATTCAGAAAGTAGGGGAGCCCGTATTGCTGGCCAATCCAAATGATGAGTTTATGAGCGACTGGATACAGCAACATGAAAATGCAGATATTGTATTTGAATTTTCCGATAACCACGGAAAGCATCACGAACTTTGGTTTGTAAGTGAATATGAAGCTCTGGAAAACCTGAAAATCAGCTTCTTGAAAACACCAAGGCTTTACATTGCGGATGGGCATCACCGCATTGCTTCAGTAGCATCATACTTAAAAACGAATGCAGATAAATCTCAGAGAAGTGGAATCATGTCCTATATATTGCCTGAATCTTCATTACAGATTAAACCATTTCACCGGATATTAAAGCATACAGATCGCGAAGAGTGGCTGGATATGATACACAATGCCTCTGCCGATTTTTATGTGGATTTACTCAGTAAACCTTGCAGACCGGAAAAGAAAGGCGACATTATTTCACTTACACCGATGGGCTGGTATCGACTGCGTCTAAAACCGGGTCACACAAGGCCAAATCCCTCCGAAAACCTGGATGTTTTCAGACTTGAGGAATATGTTTTCAAGAAATTCTTTCATATCAATGACTCCAAGAATGACAGCAGACTGGAGTTTGTTAGGGGAGATGAAGATTTACATTCATTGGAAATTTGGAAAAACCGTGGTGAAATTGACGGTGCTTTTATACTATATCCCAATACCATTAAAGAAATAAAAGATGTAGCCGATGCCGGTGAAACAATGCCACCTAAGAGCACTTGGATTGAACCCAAGATTCCCGCAGGTATGCTTATTAATATATTTGAATAAAAGGCTTTAAGAGTTTTAATTAAAGTAAAACTTTAATTAAAACATGCTCAATTGCCTGTCTTGTTTGCGGACTCCAAAAACTTCCTGAAACAAAGTTTGAAAATCCTGAATAGCGCCTGTCTTCAAACTGAATATAGTACTGGTTTTATATCCTTTACTTTCCAGAAAACCGGCACTTACAAGCGCATATAAATGCTGTGAAACTGTACTTTGGGTGAATGGCAACTGAGATACCAGTTCTTTACAGGTCTGGTGGTTGTTGGCCTGAAGTGATAATAATATCATTATTCTTGCCGGATGCCCCAGCGCTTTTGCCTTGTTACTGTATTCCTCGGCTTTAACGTCAAATTCAGGTTTGGATCTTTTTGCCATATTCTTAAACGCAAAAATACAATGAAATACTATAAATCAATAAACCGGAACTTTTATGAACACAGGTTTTTGCATTGAGCTGTTCATTATCCCTACATAATAAAAACCGGGAACCAATCGCAATTCCTGCAATTGCCTGCTATCGATTTTACCTTCTGCAACCAGTTGAAATCCTGCATTGAAAATCTTGAAGCGGGTGGATTCTGAAGATTGGCTTTGAAGTTGAATTCCTCCTGACATATGGATAACCTTGATGGGAGCCTGTATTATAGTGTTAATTTTACTAACACATATCTTTTCCGATACCTGCATTTCATGTTTGCCTTCACAAAAAGGTTTATCATAAGCTGTAAACCGATAAATACCGCTTTTTTTTATGATTAGAGGATACATAACTTGATTCCCTGCCAAAAATTCAAAACTACTTTTACTCAGGGTACTTTGAAATACCAACGAATCTCCGGTACAAAGGAGAGTATCTAACGGGAGGCTAAATTGGGGACTTGCAGCAGTTTCAATTCTTATGGTTGAATTACCTCTGCAATGGTTACTGTCTTGCCAGGAAATATTAAAATTGCCGGCTTTTTTCAAATAAACAACTTGTGGGGAAGGGGTGTTATCTATGCTCCAGAAACGCATCCAGCCAGACTTTAGCAATCTGATACTATCACCTAAGCAAATACCACTATCAATAGCGGACAGTTTGAATATTGGATGAAAAACCGCCGTAATAATATGCTTTTGACTGCATCCCCTTGAATCTGTTAACTGTATGTCATAGCGACCTTTCTGCGTAATTAAATATGTTTTGTCAGAAATCTTAATTCCATTCCAGCCCCATTCTGTAAAAGCCACCGGCTTATCTATAAATAGTGTATCTCCCACACAAAATGAATAAAGAGAATCCAATTGAACAGAACCCGGCATCAGCTCGATGATTGATGTACTGTCGTGTTGTTTGCAGCCATTGCTATCGTTGTATTGCAGAAGTACTTTTCTTTCATTTGACTTTAAAATACATGTATCTTGAGCAATTGTATTGTTCCAAATGGGGAATGTAGATTTTGGTGGCGCCGTAATCCTATGAAAATCACCTTTGCATATTTCTATGCTGGTGGGTAGGTGTTTAGAGACTGGTGGAAAATGTGAAAGCCTTGTTGTATCAAAGGTTTTACAGCCTACTGAACTTGTTGCTGTAAAATACCACAACCCCGTATCTGAGGCTTTTATAAAGAAACCGGAATAATCCAGTCCACCATGTTTCCATAAACCTTGTTTCCAGTCGCTTTTCTTGGCTCCAATTTCCACAGAATCGGTAGGGCAAAAGAAAACCGTACCAGGTAAATTGGATGAAGAAATCGTATCTACCACAACATTTTGAGAGAAAGTATCGTACAAGCAACCTGAGGCTGATGATTTCATAATGCATCGGAATTTCTCCGACCTTGGAACCATAAATGTGGGGTTGGCTCTTTGGGATGTAAGTCCGGATAAAACACCTTCCCATGCATAAGTATTGCCCGGAACACTGTCTTGTCCGAGTATTACTTTCTCTCCTTTACAAATGCTCATATTGGGTAAAGGTTTTACAGCAATAACAGGATAATTGTAAAATGATATCAGTGTAGCATCTGCACGGGTTCTAACCCAGGGTTGATTTCCAGGTAATCCGTCGTAGCTGATAGATTTTACGTTGCAACCGCTGCCATTTAACGTAAGGTAAATTTTATTGTTCTTTAAATAACCACCCGTAATGGTAACTGAGCTGCCGGCAACAGAGAATAACTTATAGAATCCGGCATCAACCTTTAAGTTGGCATTCAAGGGCGTTATTTCTACACATAATTCAGTCTTAGCGCTATTGCTGAAGTATACTAAGTAAGGATTTAAAGGTTGGTTATCCGGCGTTGATTTTAAACCATACAGGGTGGATTTTATCTGATGAAACAGTAAAACCCCCAGTTTTTCATAACCATCTTTAAACCAGTAATGGCAACCATCATGGTTATTTAATCCATTTGCACTTATCACCACTGTACGCCCAATATTTTTCATTAGGCGCTGTTTTTCTCTTAGCTCCAGACTAGGTCCTCCGCAGCCGCTGCGCACTTGTACCACAGCTACTCTCTCAAGGCCCGGATAATCTTTGAACCACTCTGCTTGCATTTTTCGAAACAATGAATCATGCAACTGAGCATTGCTTCCGTCACTTTCGCCCTGAAACCAGAAAATCCCCCTGATCTTGTCGTGTAATCCGGCTTTTTTTGCCCTATACAGCATTCGGCCATAATTGGTATTCAAGTCTTCACCGTTATTTATGTTCTTTTGGTGGAAAGTAATTGGCGTACCGCCAACGCCTGCATTAATAATACAAACAGGAATTCCTGTCGAATCAAGAACATGGCGTGCAAACACCAACCCCCACTGACCTATACAACCAACACTATAAATGCCGTCGCCGTCTGCTCTATACCAGTTGCTGTCATTCGAAGCGCTCAGTGCATTTGGACTTGATGTTCCGAAGCTTCTTATAAAACTGTCTCTATAGTTGGTATTTGACAGTCCGTTGTATGAATTGGCAACGCTGTTGCTTTGTCCGGAAATTAAATACGCATCTCCACAGGCTATATTTTTGATGCTTGTATTTGTTGAAAATACGGCACCAATGCTTAAGCTAACATCAAATTGGTGGTTGATTTTGCCTGCCGAAATATTGACAGCTTGGTAAAAGTAAGCCTGCCCCGATCCATTATAGGTTATAGGAATAATGTAGTTGACAACCGCGCCCAATGCACCTTTATGACTTATTTTTATTGAAGTATAACCTGTTTGGTTGACCCAGCCTTCAAATATCACGCGCCCCTTATTTGTGCCAACATTTCTGCTAACAAACTGAAAATCTCTGGGTTTGTTTACCCATGAAATCTGCGTGAAACCATTGTAAAGTTGAAAGCATAATATCAGGGTAACAATCCATTTTTTCATGTTAGTCCAGTCTTTTATGCTTCCAGCGTCTATGGCTCCATAACCAGTTTTCCGGCTGAGTTAAAATATCCTCTTCTGTAGCCCTGACAAGCATTTCTGTGATTTCTCCTTCTTGAGTTTCTGCCGAATTGGTACAAAGCAAGCGTGTATGTGCTTCATAGTAACCGCGCTTTATCTTGCGTATCTGCATATACCACACCTCCTGATTGGTTTTGCGTGCAATTTTTTCAGTCCCCCACATAAAAGCTGTGTCCTGATTTAAAAAATTTGTCCAGTAAGCATTTTTCCCATTGGAAGGATTCTGGTCGCCCATAAACGCAGTAGCAGTAGTAATGTTGTGCTGTGATGCAAGCACCCGCAGGGTTTGTTCCATGGGAATTGGCATAGTTCCGAATTTGCTTCTGATTCCGAGCATCAATTTCTCGAAAAACGGGTTTTTTAGCTGTTTATATATGCACTGGGCTTTTTGTTGAGCGTGCAGCTGGGCAGACATACAAACCCATTCCCAATTTCCCGTGTGGCTCATAATGATAATGCTGCTTCTGCCTTCTTCATGGGCTTTATCGTAAAGTTCCTGTGAAGCATTTTTCAGCCTTTTCATCAGTTCTTCACGGCCCATACTCATTCCTTTGAAAGTTTCAAGGATCATATCGGTTAAATGACGATAGAACTTTCGTTCTACATCAAGTCTCCATGCATCCGTTTTATCAGGAAATGCATTTTTCAAGTTGTTTCTGACTATTTTTTTCCGATATCCAACCAAATGATATAAAATGAAATACAGAAAGCTGGATAGCGCGTATAGAACAGGGAAGGGCAACATCGAGATGCCTTTCAGAACGGGATATACTAAAAATCTATACGCCAAAGGAATAAAAACTTAGGAGAAATACCTGAAATCCTGACCTGCTTTTATGCTGAGCAAAGTTTCATACATCAGGTTGATACAACTTTCTATATCCGCTTCGTGAACCATCTCTACCGTTGTGTGCATGTATTTTAAGGGAAGCGATATCAAGGCAGATGCCACGCCATGTGAACTATATGCGAAGCTATCAGTATTTCGCTGAATATCAATTTTTTTCTTTTTGGCCGTCTGTATCATCAGTTGTAGCAGGTTGTTCTGTACAGCAGGCCCATACGTTACTACAGCTCCTTTTCCGCATTTGCACTCACCCTGTTTTTTCTTGTTATAAAGGGGCGACGCAGTATCATGTGTTACATCGGTGCAAATGGCCACATCCGGCTGCAATCTGCGGCTAATCATTTCAGCTCCTCGAAGCCCTATCTCTTCCTGCACACTGTTGACCACATAAAGGGTGTAGGGCAATTTCTTTTTATTATCCCTTAGTTTTTTAATGACTTCAGCAATAATAAATCCGCCCATTCGGTTATCCAGCGCCCTGCCTACAATGTATTTTTCGTTCAGCCACATGCAATCGGCTTCAAAAACAGCCACAGCACCCACATGAATTCCCATGGCTTCAACTTCTTTTTTGCTGCTGCAACCTACATCAATAAAAACACTGTCTTGCTTGGCTTCCGGATCTTTTCCTTCTCTTACATGGATAGCAGGCCAGCCAAAAATGCCCTTCACTATGTTGCCGTTTTCACAGTATATATTGCAGCGCATGCTGGGCGCAATCTGAAAGTCGCTGCCACCATTCCGTATTACATAGATGTAGCCATCGTCTGTGATATAATTCACAAACCAGGATATTTCATCGGCATGAGCTTCTATCACCACTTTGTAAGGTTGTCCGGGGTTAATAATGCCTACAGCGGTTCCGTAGGTATCTACCAATTGTTCGTCAATATCAGATTTTATATAATCCAACCATAGCTTTTGTCCTGAACTTTCAAACCCTGTGGGGGAGACGTTGTTAAGGTATTTTTCAATGAATTTTTTGGCTTCTTTTCGCATGTTTCGAAACTACAAAAAAAATATGAGTATTTTTGTACCTATGTGTTTTGGTAACAGTGGGGGCCTTTTTCTAATTAAGCTCATAGTTCTGTTGCCAGTCAGCTTCATTATTTGTTGCACTATTAGGCTATAATGAATAATACGGTGTGTCGCAAAACCCTAATACTTTATTTTTGTTTTTAAGAAATGATTAAAATAATTAAACGAGCAACAGGATTTGTGTTGATATGCAGCGCAGCACTAATCGTAAAAACAAATACCGGTGGTCCGGGCTGGTCTTTAACCCATGCACCTATAACTTCTACTACATCAGAAAGTAACTGCACCAATTGTCATAACAGTTTTTCACTTCAAACTTCAGGCACAAATCACAGCCGCATAAACTTAACCAACAATTTTACAGGCAGCGGCTATATTCCAGACTCCAGCTACACGCTCATTTTGGGATATAAGGAAACCGGCAAGTCTAAGTTTGGTTTTCAGATGACCTGTCTGGAATCAGCAACATACAAAGCTGCAGGAACTTTCACGAATGGCGATAGCCGAAGTCAGACCGGAACAGGTGTAGTGAGCGGCAATACGCGCTATTACATAGGCCATACCAGTGCCGGAACGGCGACAGTAGCTACTGATTCAACAACATGGAAAATAACCTGGAAAGCACCATCAAAAAACGTAGGTAATGTTACTTTTTGGGTAACGCTTAATGTGGCAAACGGCACCGGTTCAAGTGGTGATTACATTTACAGCAAATCGTTCACATTCTCTCCCAGTACGTTGCTGCCCACAGCAAAAGCCAAAATTACTTCACCGAGAAATTGCAGTGGCAGCAATATCAATTTTGGTGCTGATGTAACTGGTTCGCCAACTTCCTACAGTTGGTCTTTTCCTTCTGGCACGCCATCTTCAAGCACTTCTTCAACCCCTGCTGTTAGCTATGCAAATCCCGGTACTTACAGGGCTTTTCTTACAGTGAAAAACAGTAAAGGCGTAAGCAAAGAAGATACCCTATCGTTTACAGTAATTGCCAGGCCGGCTCAGCCTGTTATTTCACCCGGCAATACACAAAATATCTGCCAGGGAGATTCCGTTTCTCTCACCGCTTCCACATCAAGTGGGGTGACGTATTCCTGGAGTCCTGGAGGTAAAACAACTCGCTCATTAACAGTAAAAGCGGCCGGAACATATTCAGTTGTTGTAACCAGTGCTACAAGTGGTTGCAGCAGTTTGCCTTCTCCCGGTGTAGCCGTCAATGTGAATGCCAAACCTCAGATAACCTTGGTTGCAGCCAATGATTCACTCTGTACCGCAAATCAGGCGCAATTTTCAGTGAAACGAAATAATATTTCGTCTGATAGCTTGTCCATACTAGGCCCTGCCGGACCTTGGGTAACTGACAGCGTGTTTTCTAAAACCATCATCGCAGGCATACAGACCATCAAGGCATGGTCAAAGAATGTGAAGGGTTGTGTTGCCTCTGACTCGATAACAGTGTATGGACAACAACCCGTTTCTGCTCCGGTTGTATCGGTTTCCAATAAAACCCTTAAAGGGTTTACTGTGAGTTGGAATGCTGTGGCCAATGCTAAAGGATATAGAATCAGTATCGACTCCGGAAAAACCTATCAAACCCCCAGTTCAGGAAATCTTGGGCTTTCCCACAATATCAATACATTGAAAGGAGGGGAGTCGTTGAAAGTTAGGGTCAAAGCCCTGCTGAATGATATATGCAACGAAACGGCCATTGCTGAAATAGAAGGGGCTGCCGACACCTGCAAATCAATCCCTTTTACCGTTCATGTAGACAAAGACAGGGTATGTGCGCTGGATAAATTTAAAATAACCCTAAAAGGAGTTGGGAGCTTACACTACAGCACCCGCTTAAATTTTAGCAACACTTATAGAGACACCATGTTTAACCCTACACTGATAGCCACATCAATATTTAGGTTAGACGTGTTGGATTCTGCTCGGCTTGAATGCGGTTATTCGACCAAAAACATCATTATTCATGAGGATACTGTTTTCAAACCCATTACATCATTTAATTACGATAAAACTATTTCAATATGCACCAATTCAGCAGTTATAAACTTTCCTGTTACTGCCCAAAGCCAGTTATTCCAGGACTCTGTAATTTGGTATCTAAATGGTAAGGTAGACGGTAGAGGGTTGAATCATACGTACAATGTCCGCACAGGAGATAAGCTATATGCCAATGCCAAAAATAAAGGCGGCTGCGTAGCTTCATCGTCCGAATCAGATGTGGTTCTAAAAGCGCTGCCCGATGCCCGATTCAACTACAGCAATTCCGGCAGTATCTATCAGTTAAATGCATTTATACTAGGGGACAGCCATACTTGGACATCGCCGGTAATAATACCTTCAAAAACCAATCAGGCATCAGCAGATTTCAAAGATTACCTTGGCAAATCGGTTAAGGTATTCCATACAGTTTGGGAAAAAAACTGCAATGCCACAGATTCAGCGACCATAAATGTGACAAATTTGGGATTAGAAGCACAACGGGAAACCGCTGTGCAGGTGTATCCCAATCCTGTGCAGGACGCGTTCACCATACAAACAAACTCAGACTATTCAGGGAGATTGTGGATCACCAACAGTCAGGGACAAAAGGTAATGGAACTGAAGGATGTAAAAGATGGCATGGTGGTAAAGGTGCTTGGATTGCCTTCCGGTGTATATATGGTTACTTGGGAAGGCAAGGAGTCGTCTGTTCGGTTTTCACTGACGAAACTGTAATGCAGGTTTTGCTGTACCCTGATTATTTTTTGATTTTCATTTGTGTAAGTTAAATCCTTTTCCTATTTTTGCAGTCCCAAAAATCATGGGAGCTTAGCTCAGCTGGTTCAGAGCATCTGCCTTACAAGCAGAGGGTCGGGGGTTCGAACCCCTCAGCTCCCACGAAGAAAACCCTGAAAATGTTCAGGGTTTTTTTATGGCCCTGCGGCATGTGGTTGGTGTCCCCGCCAACCACTATATTATCCGGTGGTTAACTTTCGTAGAACCAGGGGGAAATCATAGACAGCAAAAGAAACGCAATCGGCATCACACTTCGACAAGCTCAGTGTGACAGCCGATTGGTATGGAGTTGGTGAAGGCGCCAAGCAGAGAGCAAAATAAAAAAAGCCTGTATAAAAACTTTTTACCGAATCAGATTCACTGAACCGCTAATTCTTTTTTCGGTATCCGTTTCCTTGTCATAGCAGCGCAGATAATAAAAATAGGTTCCTTCCGGCAGGGCAGTGCCTTTGTTCATAACCTTTCCATTCCAGTGATCCTCCGATGGAAGACCGTATTTAGCAACCCTTACACCCCAACGTGAAAAAATCTCTACTTCAATTGTGTCCCAACCTTTGAAATAAATTTTCCAGGCATCATTTTTATCGTTCTCATCCGGGGTAAAAACATTGGCAAGGCGCAAATCGCGTTCGTCGCAGTTCTTGAATTTCACATTGATGGTATCTTTCACTTCACATCCATGGGTATCACGGGTGGTAAGAATGGCTACACGGTTTGAAACAATGGTTTGCAATACAGATTTGGACCCGTTTTCCCAGGAATAGTCTAAATTTCCAATAACGGGCAGTTGAATCTTAAAAACGCTTCCTATACAGGGCTGGGTGTCTTTGGGAAGAAAAAAATCAGGAACCCCGGTTACCCAGACAGTGCGCTCAACCGTATCAGCCGGGCAAGCATTGCCTGTCGTGTTTACCATCTTAACTTTATGAAATCCATTGCTTCCAAATGTGTGAATCAGTGGATTTCCTGTTTTGGTTTGCCCATTTTCAAACATCCAGATAATTTTACTCAGTTTATCACCCACAGCTGTTATAATTGCCCCCTGATTGCCACGACAAAGAGGAGAGGGAGTTATACTGAAATCGCCACGATTGTTTTGCAGTCCTGCTCCAAGGCAGGTAGAAAATGCCTCATAATCTGCCAGGCTATGCTGATAGGCTAACATACCACTATCACTTTCCAGTACGCCGGCATTCAGGGTGGCTGCCTGCACCTCAAACCAGCTCCACAAATATTGATTGCCGGTTCCACTTGTAACAGATGTCCACGGTGCATTCATGGTTAATGGTTTTCTATTGAGCATAATCTTCGGTGCAGCAGTTCCACGGTAAACAATACTGATGAAATGCCTGTATCGCACATCACCATCCATGCTGAAGGATAGCTTTTTTACATTGCAGGAAATATCCACCGGTGCAATGTTCAGCATAGATGCGTCTCCTTTATTAACAAGGCTACCATTACATCCAACGCTGTTGGTGGCTTGTACACAAGAAACGGGTTTGTCAGCATAAACCAGCACGGCTCCTCCTGTTATCTGTTGTGTCCTGTATACATTACCGCGATTGAGTAAAACATTACCGGATGGAAATTTTACGGTGGTGTTGTCTTCAGACGCAACCACGCTAATTTGAAAACGGTCATTGAGCTGTACCGGCGGCACCACAAATTCTTTACCCCAGTACACCGTTGGCCAGGCCTGTTCAAATAAATGATCGTAGGATATACAATTTGTATTGTTGCCTATGCGTGCACTTTTCACACCCTGAAATACTGCAATTCGCTTACATCCCTGTATTACCCTGATTAATGTGCCGCTTAGGTTTTGGGTATCAAGGGCCTGAATAAGATAAACTTGGCCTTGCCGTAAGCTGATATTTAGGCTGCTTCCCTGACCTTCCCCGGTGTATAAATCAGCTGAAAGGGTTACTGATACTTGGGTTACTCCTGTATCAACAGCTAAAATGGCAACCTGAGATTCTTTTTCAAAGTTTCGATGTCCGGTCCACATATTTACAATGTATTCCTGCGCATTTTTTAGATTTTCAACGGGTAGTACGGAAGTAGCTTCTCTGCTCTCCATTAGCACATTGGCAGCAAACACCTGCACTTCTCGTTTAGATCGCAAAACCACTCCGGTTCCCTGTGGGCCAAATGCAAGTACACTGTAAGCCATGTTTATCGGTATAACAACAGGATTCCAGATTCCTGGTTTAACCGAAACAGGCGCTATGGAAAAATTGGACTGCGGATTAAAAACTGTAATGGTATCAGGGGTTTCCGGAACCACATAAACGAGTAAATCCTTGGGCTGGTAAAGGTTTTGGGTGTAAGTAAACCAAAATTCCCTACCCGAAAATCCTTTCTGCGATTGTGAATGGGCGGCATGAAACAGAATTAAAAATCCTGTGAGCCATACGAACTTTTTTAACCCATTCATCTTTTGCAAATTTAGTATTAATTCAATTGTAAAGCGGGGGATAAGTGTATGATAAACATCTTTTGACCGATGAGTTACAGTAGTTTGGTCTAATTGGCATGATTATTTCTCTGTGGGTGATTACCTTTGTAAACTTATCATTTATGAAAAAGACGCTTTTTACCATCGCTACGTTGTTTAGCGGTATTTTGGCCTTACAGGCACAGGCTCAACTGATTGAAAAAGTAGATGCTCAGCCCGGCAAACTTATTATTCCGTATGAAAAGTATCTGTTGCCCAATGGGCTTACCCTTATTGTAAGTGAAGACCACAGCGATCCGGTAACACATATTAATGTTACTTACCATGTGGGTTCGGCACGCGAACTGCCGGGTAAATCCGGCTTTGCCCATTTCTTCGAACATATGCTGTTTCAAGGTTCAAAGCATATTGCCGATGAAGAGCATTTCAAGCTGATCAGGCAGTATGGTGGAGATGTGAATGGCAATACCACGCGCGATAGAACTGTATATATTGAAACTTTCCCTTCTAATTTTACCGAAACAGCACTTTGGATGGAAGCAGACCGCATGGGTGTATTTCTGGAAGCGTTTACCCAAAAGAAGTTTGAAATACAGCGCAGCACGGTAAAAAATGAAAAAGACCAGCGCTACAATGTCCCCTACGGTTTCTTAATGGAGGTAAAAGACCAGAATCTGTATCCTGAAGACCATCCCTACAGCTGGAGTACCATTGGCTACGTTGATGACCTGAACCGGGCTGACAGCAGCGACCTCAGAAATTTCTTCTTGCGCTGGTATGGTCCAAACAATGCCTGTGTAATTGTTGTGGGCGATGTAAATACCAAAGATGTATTAAAATGGACAGAAAAATATTTTGGAAGCATACAGCGCGGTCCTGAAGTCAAGAAAAAGCGCGTACCACCCGTTGTTCTACCTGAAAATAAAGTTAAAGGTTACCCCGATCCCAATGCTTCCCTGCCTCTAGTTTATACTACATATCCGGCAGCACCCGTGGGGCATCCCGATGAGGCACCTTTGGATGTTTTGGCATACCTCATGGGCGGCACCCGCAATTCGCCTATGTACAAGCGTTTTGTAGAAAATGAATCTGCATTGCAGGCCAGTTCTAACAATAATCCTATGAGCACTATTAACCATGAGCTTGCCGGTGAATTTTCATTCCTGATGGTGGCTTATCCTTGGGACAAGGATGTTAAATTTCTGCAAAACAAGCTTAAGGTCATGCTCGATTCGTTTGAATACGATAATTTCAGCGATGATGATCTTGCACGTGCTAAAGCCAATATATTAAGTAATTACAGCAGTGGCCTTGAAGATGTGAGCACCAAAGCTAACTATCTTTCCAATTTCTGGTATTTAGATATCAAAAATACAGAAGGTAAAATGGCTAACCTGGAAGATGATGCAAACCGCTACAGAAATATAACCCGTGAAGATATTATGCGTGTTTATCGCAAATACCTGAAAGGGAAAAACTCCAGCACCGTAGTTATTGATCCTATGGACGTTGCAGATGGTGAGAAAAAGCCTCAGTATCAAAGTTTCAACCCCAATGCAGGAAAGAAAAATCCGGTAGCTGAGGCTGAATACAGCAATCTGGTTCACAAGCCTACTGTAGATAACTTTGACCGCAGCGTTCGTCCGGTTCCAAGTGAAGCAAAAACGGTAAAAATCCCCGGTATATACCGTAAGAAACTGGAAAACGGGCTTGAAATACTGGGTTCTGTTACTACTGAAACGCCACAAGTTCTAATTTCTATGAGCATAGACGGAGGTCGCTTGCTTGAAGGTAACGATGTACCATTCGGAACTGCAGATATGATGGCATCTGCCATGAATGTAGGAACTGCCAAGCGTACCGCAAAGGAACTTGAAAATGAACTGGAAAAACTGGGTGCAAACATTCGTTTCAGTAGTGGAAGCACCTCAACCTCCGTTTTCTTGAGTTGCGAAAAAGACAAACTGGATGCCGCTCTGGCTTTGCTGGAAGAAATGATGTTTCAGCCTCGGTGGGATGCAGATGAATTCAAAAAAGACAAAAAACGCATTCGTGAAAATGCAAAAAGCAGCCTGCGTGACCGTGGCACAGGAGCATCTAATGCAATCAGAGCGCTGCGTTACGGACAAACCAGCATGGGAATTTATGTAGGCGCCGGTGAGTATGATGCGGTAACCCTTGAAGGTTGTAAAAAATACTATGAAAAGTATTTTGCACCCGATGTATCAAGGTTGGTGGTAGTAGGCCCGATGACATCTGATGAAGTTTATCAGAAACTTGCATTTCTTAACAAATGGCAAAAGAAAAACGTAACCATCCAGAAGCCTACAGAGTTTCCACAGTTTAAAACCTCTCAGATTTTTGGTGTTGAATACGTAGATGCCGATCAAAGTGATCTCATTATCAGTATGCCTGGTCTGTCTTATGATGCTACCGGCGAAATGTTTAAAAGTACTGTGATGAATTTTGCCTTGGGTGGCAATTTTAATAGCCGTCTGAATCTGAAAATCCGGGAAGACAAAGCCTGGACCTATGGCATCAGAAGTGGTTTTAGTGGCTCTTACGAGGATATCAAAGGTCATTATGGTGTATCAGCCGGAATAAAAGCAAATGCCACTGACAGCGCTATTGTTGAGATAGTAAATGAATTGAATCGATACAAAAACGAAGGTATTACTGAGGAAGAGTTTAAATTTACCAAAGATGCATTGCTTGCAAGCGAAGCATTGGAATATGAATCCAATGGCCAAAAGGCTTCTTACATCATGCAGATGGCTATGCGTAAATTGCCCGAGAACTATGCAGAACAGCAGCAGGAAGTGCTAAAAAAATTAACCCGTGAAGAATTAAATGCACTGGCTAAACAGAATCTTCAGACTGACAAAATGACTATACTGGTTGCAGGAGATATGTTGTTGCTAAAGGACAGACTTGAAAAGCTTGGCTACGGAAAAGTGCAGATGCTGGATCCATCGGGTAAAGGAAAATTCAAAATCCTTGAGGCTCCCAAAGGCGCAAAACACGATAAGAACTATCGTTAATTAGCGATTAAGACTACACAAACAAGGGCTGCGTATATTTATGCAGCCCTTGTTTTTTAGTTTGTGTTGGTGTGGTTAAATGTCCATAAAATGTGGGCAAAACCCCATCTTAAATGGGCCAAAATCAAGTAAATTGCAACGAGTTGTCAATACATGGATAATAACGAAGAATTGAATGAGAGAATCATCCCAATAAACATAGAGGATGAAATGAAGACCGCCTACATCGACTATTCGATGTCGGTAATTGTTTCCCGTGCACTGCCTGATGTGCGGGATGGTTTAAAGCCTGTTCACCGCAGGGTTTTATATGGAATGGTAGAGTTGGGGTTAGCTTCCAACAGACCTTACAAAAAGTCGGCTCGTATAGTGGGAGAGGTGCTGGGTAAGTATCACCCCCATGGCGATAGTAGCGTATATGATACCATGGTGCGTATGGCCCAGGACTGGAGCCTACGCTATCCTATGGTGGATGGACAGGGTAACTTCGGATCAATTGACGGTGATCCACCCGCAGCAATGCGTTACACCGAAGCAAGGTTGCGCAAACTGGCTGAGGAAATGATGACCGATATTGATAAGGATACGGTTGATTTCAGGCCCAACTTTGACGAAAGCCTGGAAGAACCTACCGTAATGCCGGCAAAAATACCCAATCTGCTGGTTAACGGAGCCAGCGGTATTGCAGTGGGAATGGCCACCAACATGGCGCCACACAATCTTACTGAGGTTTGTGACGGTATTTGCGCTTATATTGACAACAATGAAATTACCATTGGTGAGCTTATGCAGCATGTCAAAGGCCCTGATTTTCCTACCGGCGGCGTTATTTATGGCGTTGAAGGCCTTAAAGATGCCTTTGAAAGTGGCAGGGGAAGAGTAGTAATTCGCGGAAAAGCAGAATTTGAAACTACCTCTACCGGAAAAGAGATGATTGTGGTGACCGAGGTGCCTTATCAGGTTACGCCATCGCAAATTATTATTAAAACCGTTGATTTAATCAATGAAAAAGTAATTGATGGTATTTCGGCTGTGCGCGATGAAAGCGGTAGGCAGGGTATGCGTGTTGTGTTTGACCTGAAAAGGGATGCTATTCCAAATGTAATTCTCAATCAGCTTTATAAATACACGCCACTACAAACCAGTTTCTCGGTAAATAACATTGCGCTGGTTCACGGCAAGCCGGAAATGCTGAATCTTAAGGATATGATTCGCCACTACGTGAATCACAGACATGAGATTGTGCTTCGCCGCACCAACTACCTTTTGGCGGAAGCAAGAAAACGGATTCACATTTTAGAAGGCCTTCTTATAGCCCTGGATCATTTGGATGAAGTAATTGCATTGATTCGCAGCAGCCGAACACCGGATGAAGCCAGAGATGGCCTGATGTCCAAATTCGGACTGTCAGAAATTCAGTCAAAAGCAATTCTTGACATGCGTTTGCAACGCCTTACCGGCCTGGAACGCGATAAAATCCGCGACGAATATAATGAGGTAATGAAGGAAATTGAATACCTGGAGAGCATTTTGGCCAGCGAAGAAATGCGCATGGGTATTATCAAAACCGAATTGCAGGAGGTTAAAGAGAAGTATGGAGATGAGCGCAGGACCCGCATTGAGTTTAATGCAGAAGAAATCAATATAGAAGATTTAATTCCAAACGAGGAAGTTGTGGTTACCATTAGTCACATGGGCTATATCAAGCGCACACGTTTGGAAGAATACAAAGAGCAAAATCGTGGCGGTAAGGGTTTGCGCGGCGTTGCCCACAGAGACGAGGATTTTGTGGAACACCTGTTTGTGGCCAGCACGCACAATTATCTGCTGCTATTTACAGAACAGGGAAGGTGTTTTTGGCTGAAGGTATATGAAATTCCCGAAGGGCAGAAGGCCACCAAAGGCAGACCCATACAGAACCTGATTCAGATTCCGCAGGATGATAAAATCAAAGCGTATTTGAATGTTATTAACCTGAAGGATGAAGATTACCTGAACAATAACTTCATCATCATGGTTACCAAAAGAGGTACTGTTAAAAAGACCTCGCTGGAAGCCTATAGTCGTCCCAGAACCAATGGTATCAACGCTATTACGGTTAGGGAAGGGGA
>RGEC01000170.1 GCA_009918425.1 Bacteroidota bacterium | reverse complement strand
CTCATATAAATGGACCTTTTACACCTGATTTGGCTACGCCAATTAGCAAGATGAAGGAAGTTGCCGCTGCTAATGGCTGGCCAGTGAATGTAGAAGTTGGTTTGATAGGAAGCTGCACCAATAGTAGTTATGAGGACATTTCGCGTGCTGCCAGCCTGGCAAAACAGGTTGCGGCTAAAAACCTGAAAACCAAAGCTGAGTTTACGATTACGCCCGGCAGTGAACAGGTTCGCTACACCATAGACAGAGACGGTTTTATCGATACTTTTCATGAAATTGGAGCAACTGTGTTTGCGAATGCCTGCGGGCCTTGTATTGGCATGTGGACGCGCATGGGTGCAGAGAAGAAAGAGAAAAACTCTATTATTCACTCTTTTAACAGAAACTTTGCCGCTCGCCAGGATGGTAACCCCAATACGCATGCGTTTGTGGCCAGCCCTGAAATTACTACTGCCATCGCCATTGCCGGTCGTCTGGATTTTAATCCGCTGACGGATACTTTGACCAACGAGGCGGGCGAACAGGTAAAACTGGACGAGCCAACAGGAATGGAATTGCCTCCAAGTGGTTTTGCTGTGGAAGATGCCGGGTACCAAGCACCTGCCGCAGACGGAAGTGCTGTGTTGGTAAATGTTTCGCCTACATCCAGCCGTTTGCAATTGCTTGAACCATTTGCAGCATGGGAAGGTCATGATTTAATAGGCCTTAAGCTGCTGATTAAAGCCAAAGGGAAGTGTACAACAGACCATATATCAATGGCAGGTCCCTGGCTTAAATTCAGAGGTCATCTGGATAACATCTCCAACAATATGCTGATTGGTGCTATCAATTATTTTAATGACAAAGCCAATACCGTGCTAAATCAAATGACCGGTGAATATGATGAAGTTCCCAAGGTGCAGCGCATGTACAAAGCCGCCGGTGAGTTTAGTATTGTGGTGGGCGAAGAAAACTACGGTGAAGGTTCTTCCCGCGAGCATGCCGCTATGGAGCCAAGGCACCTCGGTGTTAGGGCAGTGCTGGTTAAATCTTTTGCCCGAATTCATGAAACCAACCTAAAGAAACAAGGTATGCTGGCATTGACATTTGCCAATAAAGAAGATTACGACAAGATTCAGGAAAAGGATATCATTGATATAATAGGACTGACTTCTTTCGCACCCGGAAAGCCGCTGGAGCTGGTGCTCAACCATACAGATGGCACTAAGGACAGAATCATGGCTAACCACACTTACAACGAACAACAGATAGAGTGGTTCAAGGCCGGTGGTGCACTGAATATTATTCGCAGAAGTATTAAGTAAAAATTGAGTAAAATGTGAGCGGGGTTTTAAAGTCTCGAAAAAAATGACTAAATTTGTCATTGACAAAATATGTCAATTATGAAAACATTTTCCTCATTGATGAAAGAAGCCCGTATAGCAAAGGGCATTTCACAGAAAGAGCTCGCATCTCTTTTGATGATAGATTCCTCGCTGATAACACGCATGGAAAAGGGAGAGCGTTTGCCCGTGCGAAGCCAGGTCGTACAATTGGCGGCATTGCTGGATGTGCCTGAAAAGAAATTGCTGGTGCGCTGGATGAGCGAAAAAATCGTTAGAGAACTGGAACATGAGCCCTTTGCCAAAGAGATGCTTATTGCTGCCGAGGAACATGTGAGATACAGGGCCATGCCTGCAAAATCTGTTTCGGGGGGGTTGAAAAAAATCCTGAAAGAAATAGATGCATGTAAGCAACGCCTTGATAAGGTAAGGCACATGGGAAGTCATAAGTTTTCCGAGGCCTATGAGGTGGAATATACCTATCATAGCAACCGTATTGAAGGTAATACGCTCACTTTACAGGAAACAGAGCTGGTCATAAATCATGGAATTACGGTTTCCGGGAAATCTATGCGTGAGCATCTGGAGGCAATAAACCACTATGAAGCCATTGCTTTGATTCAGGAATTTATTGCCGATAAAAGACCACTGACGGAGCGTTTTTTGCTGGACATTCATGCTTTGGTACTGAGAGGTATTGATAAAGAAAATGCCGGCAGGTACCGGGATGTGCAGGTCAGGATTGGCGGCAGTACCCACATACCGCCCAACGCACTTGTAGTACCTCAAAAAATGGAAGCCCTGTTTGAATGGTATTATAAAAATCAGCATATGCATCCGGTTTTATTATCGGCTGAGATGCATGAAAGACTGGTATCTATTCATCCTTTCATTGATGGGAACGGCCGTACTTCGCGCCTGCTGATGAATTTGATTTTACTGCAGCACGGATTTGTGATTGCCAATTTAAGAGGCGATAGGGAGCATCGTTTCCGTTATTATGATTGCCTGGAAAATGCCCGTGCTGATGATAAAGAATCATTTTTGATGCTAATTGCAGAAACGGAGTTGCGCTGTATTAAGGAATATGTAAGTTTGCTGGAGTAAGATTTAATTTACTGGGCAATGGCAGAGAATACAATTGTAAAAGGGAGAAATCTATACCGTTTTGCGCTGTATACTTTTATTGTCTATAAGGCCATTTGTATCGTTGCGTTTGGTTTTCGGTATACCGACAGCGACCAGACGGTAATGTGGCAGGCTGCCATGGATATGTCCCGTGGGGAATTTCATAGTTTGTTCTGGTACGGACAAACATACAGCAGCAATCTCGAGTCGCTGCTAGCAGTTCCCTTGCTATGGCTGAAGGTGCCGGTTTACATGGCCCTTCCCATAGTGAGTGGATTGTTGGCATTACTGCCTATTGTTTTATTTGCTGACATAGCTGCCCGAAATGGGCGCTATACTGGCGCAATGTTGGTTTTGTTGCTCTCAGTGACTTTTCCCGTAGAACACTGGCAAACAACCATGCTTAGCCGTGGGTTTATTCAGGGTGTAGCCTGTGTTTCGCTGGGAATTTACATATTGCACCGAACGCGAATGAGTATAATGTTTTCGCTGTCCGGTTTGCTGATAGCGGGTGGTTTCTGGCAAAATCCCAACGTCATTTTCTTATTGTGTATTACTCCGCTTATGGTGAATCGTTTCAGACCATTAAGCAGGATCAGCATCGCTTTAAGCGGTGCCGTAGCAGCTACCCTGATGTGGTTTGCCCTCAGGGCTTTGGCTATTCGACATATGGAATATGTGGTGCACCCGGAACCGTCCACAAAATGGAGTTTGCAACAATTGATCAATCAACTGGGTGAAGTTCCCACTTTGCTTTCTCATACATTTTATGGAGGTCTGACCGGTGTTATTATCCTCCTTATATTTATCTATATTTTGCCCAAAAATAAATATCTGTATGCTTCTATTTTATTCTTGTTGATGCTTTTTATGGCTGTTCTCGGTTTGAATAAATCTGCTGATTTTTCTGATAATATTTTCTTTGGCCCCGGACGTTTTTTTATAGCTCTTCCTTATGCTTTGTTGTTTATGGTCTCGACAGTAGATAATTTTGAAATGGAATTACCATTTACATATAAAGTAATATTCATTCTTCTGCTTTTTGGAAGTCAGGCCCTCATATTTGTTAATAAATGCAATACCCAATACATGTGCAGGGCATACGCACCTGTTTTTGTCGAGAAGATAGATGAATTGAAGAAAAATTGTCTTGAAATAAAAAAGACTGCTAAGGAAAATAAAACTCATTTTGTTTTAATGGGTGACCATTATATGCTGGAATCCGTAACCTGCGGCTGTGCAGGATTTGACGATGATTTTCCTGTTGCAATTCGGCCTAAATACGAACGGCGAGGCTGGTTGTGGGCTAAATATAATAAGCAGATACCCGGTAAAGTTTTATTTTTAGACAGCCATCTTCCTGAAGATTCAATCCAGAAATCTTTTTCTTTTGAAAAAGTCAATGTAAGGGGAAATGGTTATGTATTAAATACCGGTAATCTGAGCAATAAAGAAATCATGCAGCGGTTATTTCCTGCCGAACATTTTCACTGATTCTTTAACATACAGCTGAATACAATCCGGTGTGGGCAATTCGCCTCTCTGCTGACCGGCGCCGGTGCGCACGATGATTAGGTTTTGAGACGGAACAACCGCGATATACTGACCTTGAAACCCATGCATAAAGAAGAATGGATCATTTGTTTTGTTGGCAATCCAGAATGAGTGTCCATAATGGTCTGCTTTATAGGGTTTTCTCGCCTCCAGCATAAAGTTACTGTCTACAAGCCCCATTCCTTTTCGCTCCAATAGAATGCCCAGTCTGGCATAATCGCGGCTGATGGCATTGAAGCAGCAGTAGCAAAGCTCTGTTCCATTTTCCTTGTCGAGATGCCAATATGCAGGGGCTTCCATACCGATTTTCTTCCAGAGTTTTTCGGAGGCATAATCGGATGGTGACTTACCGGTGGCTTTTCGCAATGCCATAGAGAGCAATTGGGTACTTCCACTTTGGTATTGGAATCTCTCACCGGGTTTATCGATGACCGGGGTGCTTTGCATCAGTGCGTCCACATCGTCGCTGTAGTAGGCTTTTGCCATGATGCTGAATGGATCTTTATATTTTTCGGACCATTCTATTCCGGCTGTCATGGTGCTGAGGTGTCGTAGGGTTAGTTCTTTGGCATACGGTCCGTTTAGCCAGGGCAGGTAGGCAATAGCTTTGTCATCCCAGCTTTTTATTTCACCTTCCTGAATAGCAATTTGCACCATCATGGTAATGATACTTTTTGCCATGCTGAAAGAATTGGATGCTGTGGTGTCGCTGTGGCCATTGAAATAATGTTCTGCA
>RGEC01000169.1 GCA_009918425.1 Bacteroidota bacterium | reverse complement strand
TAGAAGGGGGAAAGATGGTTTGCAGTTTCGGGTTAAATCCTATTGCCATGATGATGAAAAATTATTGCTTCAGGATTTTGCCAATTTGCTGAACCGAAGTTTTAACGGAGCCAATTATTTATTGTGCGCACACAATGGAAAAGAATTTGATTTTCCCTACCTCGCCAGAAGAATGATGGTGAATGGAATTGAGCTTCCTAAACTGCTGGATATTCAGGGGAAAAAACCCTGGGATGTACCCCATTTGGATACCCTTGAGCTCTGGAAATTTGGAGACCGCAAGAGCTTTACTTCATTAAATCTTTTAGCACATTTATTTAATATTCCTACACCCAAAGATGATATTGACGGTTCTATGGTAGGTTCTGTTTACTGGCAGGAAAATGATATAGATAGAATAGCTCGTTATTGTTGCAAAGACGTGCTGACACTTGCGCGGGTTTTTTTGAAGTTCAGGGGTGAGAGGAATATTGCCGATGAAGATGTGGTTTATGCTTAATAATCATTTGTTTAGGCTGGTTATTTTCTCATCAAGGCAACCAAATTCCCCATTGCCTTGTCATTGAATTAATGAATAAGCCTGTAAAGGCAGATCTTAAAGGTTATCTTTGCAACAACTTGCCTATGCGCTCGCTCCTTTTGTTACTTTTTTTGGTTGCCGGTTTAAACTGTCTGAAGGCAGCTGAACCTACTGTGCCGGCAAGCAATCTGCAGTATGGAGGATTGACATGCATAGCTGTCAACCTTACCTTTACAAAAGGGGATGGGGCGTGGCGAACAGTGTTGATGAAACAGGGCAGCGCCGTAGATGCTGTGCCTGCAGACGGTACCAAATACACCGCCTTTTCGGCTTTTGGAGCAGGTTCGCAAATCGGAACCGGCAATTATGTGGTTTATGACAATATCGGAAACAGTGTCACCATTACCGGACTTATCCCCGGAACAACCTACCATTTTACCGTTTTCGAACACGATGGAATCGCCCCAAATTATCTCACATCAAAGTCTGCAAGTCTGTCCTTTACTACCCACTCTTTAAAGCTGGACTTCAGTTTTAGCCGAACTGACAGCTGTGAGAAAACCAACAAGGTAACCTTTACCAATAAATCGCAGGCAAGTTTCGGGTGGATTACCTATACCTGGCTTTATAGAGACGGTAACAAGGATACAGGAGTGAACACAACCTATACCTACAATGCAGGTGGTAACTATGCCGTGCAATTGATTGCATCTCCTTCAATGGGTTGTAATAATAATTACACAAGCCCTACCAGTGTTTTTATCGTTCCCAGGCCCAAAAGCAATCCAACGGTCAGAAACTGGGATACTGCGCAGTGTCTCAATGGCAATCATTTCTATTTTGAAGATAAAACAACTATTCCTGCCATACCCCGCTGTGGTAAAAGGGTAATGTGGTATCTGGGTGGTGCTGACAGCACAACATTTCCAAATCCTGACAGGTATTTTACCAGTGCAGGTAAATTTCGGATTTTCTTCAGAAGCGAAACAACCTATGGTTTAAATGGGAATGTGTTCAATACAGGTTGCACCGATACAGCCGCCATTTTTGTGCGTGTAATAGCTGATCCCAGTAGTGGCCTGAAGATAAATGATTCTATTCAGTGTCTGAAAAACAACAGTTTTACATTTCAGAATTCCACAAACAACCTGGTTTACTATCGCTGGTATTTTGGTGATGGAGATTCTTCAACATTACAAAATGCAACCCATTCCTATGCGGACACAGGTGTGTACATGGTTATACACAGTGCCCGAAGTAAAGAAGGCTGTTCAAGTACAGATACTGTTTATGTGAAGGTTCGTGCCAATATTACTGCAGCATTTAGTGGTCTGCCCAGTTTTGCCTGTGAAAATTCGCCGGCAGTAGCACTTGTACCCGTCTCTGCCGGTGGTTTATTTACCGGTGGACCCGTTTCCGGAAATACCTTCAATTGTACCCCCCCGGGCAATTACATAATTAAGTACACAATTCCGGATGCCGATTGCCCGGATTCCACAACCGCAGCTATCAAAATTCATCCATTACCCAAATTTAACCTTGGACGAGATACAAATCTCTGCAATGGGAGTAGTTTAACACTAAATGTTACGGCGCCCGGCACTGTTGCATGGAATACCGGTCAGTCGGGTAACTCCATTTCCGTAAGTTCAGGGGGGGTGTTTCGTGCCACTGTGGATGATCTTGGGTGTATTTGGGCAGACTCATTGCGGATATTCCTGGGTGATGCCCCCATAGTTGTTCTGCCCTCCGATACTTTACTGTGCCGTGGCGGCATGATTAAACTTACCGCGACATGGCCTAAAAGCCGTTATCAGTGGAGCACCGGACAAACCGATTCGGTAATCTATGTTACCAAAGCCGGAAATTACAGCGTCACTGTAACCAATCCCTGCGGTGTAGCGACGGATGCTATAACTGTTCGTTATCAGGAAGAGTTATGCGACCTGTTTATACCTACTGCATTTACACCTAATAACGACGATAAAAACAACGATTTCCAGATCTTCGTGCGTGGAGGCAAACCCATACTGATGCTGATATTTGATCGCTGGGGGGGAAAGGTTTTTGATAGCCGAGACAAGGGAATTTACCAGTGGAATGGTAAAGTTGCCGATCAGGATTGTACAGAAGGTGTTTATCATTACTTATTCCAATATGAGATGCCTGTGGGTAGCCGTGTGCGCCGCAATTCTATCAAAGGCAGCGTAGTGTTGATGCGCTGATTTTTTCGGGTAAAAAGTGTCAGTAAATTGAGGATTATAAGGTGCTTTTGTGTACTAAATTTGTGCACACATGCAAGCCGCTACCGTCGAACAGGCCAAACAACTGGGCCTTCTTGAAGAAGAATTTCACCACATCTGCAGTATTCTGGGTCGTGAGCCCAATTTTACCGAGCTGAGTGTTTACTCAGTCATGTGGAGTGAACACTGCAGTTACAAAAACTCCATCACCTGGCTAAAAACCCTTCCACGCGAGGGAAGCAAAATGCTGGCTGCGGCCGGTGAAGAGAATGCCGGACTGGTGGATATTGGCGATGGTCTTGCCTGTTGTTTCAAAATAGAAAGCCATAACCATCCCAGCGCCATTGAACCCTATCAGGGTGCTGCAACCGGTGTGGGCGGAATTAACCGCGATATTTTTTCTATGGGCGCCAGACCCATAGCGCAACTCAATAGCCTGCGTTTTGGAAACCTCAAAACCGATCGCACCAAATGGCTGATGAAAGGTGTGGTGAAGGGCATTGGCGATTATGGCAATGCTTTTGGCATTCCTACCGTAGGCGGTGAGGTTTATTTCGATGATTGCTACGAGCAGAATAACCTCGTAAATGCCATGAGTGTAGGTATTGTGCCTGTTGGCAAAAGCATTTCTGCCGCGGCAGGCCCTCCCGGTAACCCTGTGTATATTTTTGGTTCTGCTACCGGCAAAGACGGTATTCACGGTGCAGCATTCGCCAGTAAGGATATGAGTGAAGACAGCATTCAGGATTTGCCAAGCGTACAGGTGGGTGACCCCTTCTGGGAAAAGCTTATTTTGGAAGCAACGATGGAGCTCATTGAAACCGGAGCCGTAGTGGGCATGCAGGATATGGGTGCAGCCGGAATTACCTGTTCAACCAGCGAAATGAGCGCCAAGAGTGGAGTAGGAATGGATGTGTGGCTGGATAAGGTGCCCATGCGTCAGGCCGATATGAAAGGCTGGGAACTGCTGCTGAGCGAGAGCCAGGAACGTATGCTGGTGGTGGTACAGAAAGGTATGGAGCAAAAGGCCATTGAGGTTTTTGAAAAATGGGAAATTTCCTATGCGCATATTGGTGAAGTTACCGATTCCGGCAGGGTTCGTTATTACATGAATGGGGTGCTTGAAGGCGATATCCCTGCAGAGAGTCTGGTGCTGGGCGGTGGCGCACCGGTATACAAAAGAGAGTGGACAATCCCCGCATATTTTGCGGAGATTAATAAATTTTCTTTGGATTCAATTAGTGATATTTCTCTGGAAGAAGCCCGCGAAGCAGCCCTGAAACTTTGCGCTGAACCCAACATTGCCAGCAAGCGCTGGGTGTATGAACAATACGACAGCATGGTGGGAACCGTAAACCAAAGCACCAACAAACCCAGCGATGCCGCTGTGGTTATGGTAAAAGGCACCAACAAGAGTCTGGCACTAACCGTGGATTGCAACAGCCGCTACATTTTTGCCGATCCCGATAAAGGTACGCAGATAGCGGTGGCCGAAGCCGCCAGAAACATCCGCGTTACAGGTGGTGTGCCAACAGGTGTTACCAACTGTCTGAATTTTGGCAATCCATACAACACAGAGGTTTACTATCAGTTCAAACACGCCATTGACGGCATGGGCAAGGCCTGCCGCAAGTTTGATACGCCGGTTACCGGAGGCAATGTGAGTTTTTATAACCAAAGTACCAACGGCAATGCCGTGTACCCAACCCCAACCATAGGGATGGTGGGCATCATAGAAAAGCCGGAACACCGAATGACCTTGGATTTCAAAGCTGCCGGCGATTTGATTTACCTGGTAGGCAAAGCCCACAATGACCTTGGAAGCAGCCAGTATCTGGCCAAGCTAAAAGGCGTGGAATACAGTCCCTGTCCTCATTTTGACCTGGATGAAGAATACGCGGTGCAAATGGCTGTTTACATTGCCATTACCGCAGGATTGCTCAGCAGTGCCCACGATATCAGCGAAGGCGGCTTGTTTGTTGCATGCCTGGAAAGCGCCATGGCGGGCGGTACCGGCTTTGATATCTGCACCTTGTC
>RGEC01000168.1 GCA_009918425.1 Bacteroidota bacterium | reverse complement strand
ATTCATCCGTGGCAGGTCGTCCAAATTTTTTTTCAAATTTAGAATCCATAACTTCCATGTAATATTTGAAATCAACCATACAATCATGCCAATGGTTAAAAACTGCATAATAATTGTGACCTGAGCGAACAGCAGTAGTTTTACGGCCTTTACCCGGATACCTCATGCCCGTAAGGTTTCCATATTGCTTGGCGTAATAACTGTTTTGTCCATCTGCACCACTCTCTTCAATCTTTATTACAACAAATAACTTAGCCCAACGTCCGACGGATTTTTTGGCAACCGTATATAAATGTTGCGCTTTGGGAATTGTTTTCAATGACAACTGCAGGCTATCGCAGTGTAAGGTTTCACCTGAAATTACAACTTCATCTTTCGCAGGTTCCTCAGACTCTAACTTCAGGGTGCGTCTTTGGTTTAATGTAGCAGCCGTGGCCACAAACATCATTACAAAGATCAATGTTGCTAGTAGTTTTTTCATGTACCCCTCAAATTACAATAAGTGTGCCAAAGTAATTTTACTGCTGTATTTTATTGTATTTCAATATTTTAAAATGTATTATAAACAAATTTAAATACGTTGAGCTGAGGCTGAATGCTAAATTCGCCAAAATGTGGATAAACCTATGTGGATAATTACAAAAACCTAAATAGTAAAGACAACACCGCCAATATCTTTAGACACGCGGCTTCTGAGGGTATTCAGATAATTTAGCATTTCAAGTGTTTCAGATACATCCGCATCAGGTTCCTGCAAAGAAAGGGTGTAGTGCCTAATCAAATTGTCCAGTTTCTTCTTGCGTAGATATAAAAACACTGCCGTAATATCATTGCGAAAATTATCCTCCTCCCTCTTCACATGAATAAAATTATCGGCAAATGCTTTACTCAGTTCGTATCCTGATGAGAGTACGCCTGCTGCCCAGGAAGCTATTTCCGGATTCGTGTGTTGTGTAAAATAGGTTTGACCGGGCCACTTATCCCATACTCCAAATTTTATCTGTGACACGAGCAAAGCACACATTTCATCATTAAACAACAGTTGCTCATCTTCTTTTATTTCCTTGATAATAAAGTCACTGACCTTGGTATCCTCATCCCAGGATTCCTCTCCATGCAATAATAGTATTCTAAAAAGGGCCCTCTCCTGATGCACATCTGTCAGTTCCTCTTTTGGCAATTCAATGCCGGAAGCTGTTGTAACCTGTTTTACCTCTTTAATAAAGTCCTGTTCATGTTTTAGGTTCTTTGACCTGAGCAACTTTCCAAGTTCTGCTGCCAGCAAAGCTTCATCCATCTGACACACCCTGGCAAGTTCCTGATTCATGGCATTGCGCTTCAATGCATCATTCATACAGGCAACACTTTGCAGTATATCCCGTATTGCTTCTGATTTCTTTATCGGGTCATCGCCACACTCGGCGAGCAACAACCTGGCTTTGAACAGTATAAAGTTTTGTTCATTCGCAAGCAGATATTCCGAGAATGCTTCGCCGCCCAGTTTTGCACAATATGAATCCGGATCTTCACCTTCCGGCAATGATACCACCCTTACATTAAGATCATCTGCCAACAACAGATCAATTCCTCTTAGCGAAGCTTTGATACCCGCTGAATCACCATCGTAAACGACCGTTACATTAGGCGTAAACCGCCTGATGAGTTTAATCTGGTTAGGAGTAAGTGCCGTTCCGCTGCTGGCTACTACATTTTCTACACCTGCCTGGTGCAGTGTGATTACATCTGTGTAACCCTCTGTGAGATAAACTTTATCTTGTTTTTTTATGGCATTTTTCGCCTGAAAAATCCCATACAGAAAATCGCTTTTCTTGTATAACTCCGTTTCAGGAGAATTTACGTACTTGGGTGCAGGATCGGTACTGCTCATTTTTCGGCCTGCAAAACCCAAAATTTTGCCACTAACCCCGATGAGCGGAAAAATTACCCTGTTTCTGTAAAGATCGTAATACGAACCATTATCCCTCTTTTTAATCAATCCGGCAAGCTCGAGATTTTCGGCTTTGTAACCTTCCTTTGTGGCAATTTGCGTAAATGCCTCCCATGCTTCCGGGCTGTAACCCAGCCTCCATTTTCGTATGGTTTCGTAGGTGTAGCCACGCTCTTTAAAATAAGGCATGGCCTTGGTTTTGCCTTCTTCATCCTCGTGCAGCCTATTTTCAAAAAAAAGCGCTGCGTAATCAAGTGCTGCCTGAAGACTTTCTCTTACCTTCTGTTTTTCTTTGTACTCTTCATCATCCCTATTGCCTGTTTCTACAAGTTCTATTCCATAACGGGATGCCAATGACTTGGCTGCTTCAGGATAAGACATGTTGTCAATTTCCATAAGAAACTGAATGGCATTTCCTCCTTTCTGACAGCCAAAACATTTATAAATTCCCATTCCGGGAGAAACTATGAAGCTGGGAGTCTTCTCATCATGAAATGGACAAACGCCTTTATACCTGGAACCTGAACGTTTTAGACTTACATAGTCCCCAACTACGTCTTCAATAACTACTGCATTCAATAATTGCTCAATGGAGCCGGGACTGATCATGCCCCGAAATTAAGAAATTACCGGAAGGTTTTCAATAAATAAATGCGACCATCCACATAATCTTTCCTCACAATTCCGGTATTGCCGCTGAAATACAGCCTGCTGAATTTTTTTCTTCGGGCCGATCTCAGCTCAATCACATTGTAATACATAATATCACCTACACTTAAAGTTGGAAGATAATTTACCGTATCGCCATTTCCCATTACGCCGCTGAACAAAGTTGCACTGTAATACATTTCAGCCACCTGTCGATAGAAAGTATCTTTATACAAAAGCGCCCATCTGGCAGTATTTTCACCTGTGGCCATACAACGCACAAGCTGATGGCTATCCATGCTTGAGTGCAACTCGTACGAAATAAACTCCTGTTCAAGGTTATCAAAACGCATTTTACCTTCCAATTTGTTTTTCAGCGTCACTATTTCTTTTTGGTTGGTATCGGTAGATAAATAATACGTCCAGGTGCTGCCTTCCGGAAAACTAAAAATGCTTTTAAAATTTGCGTCCAGGCTATATAAATCCTTTGAGGCCAGCTTGCGGCAACCCGACACCGACATAAAAATTGCTGTTGTCAGCAATACGATGTAGAATACTTGTCTCAAGGTGTTTACATTTGCAAAGTAACTGAAAAATCACAATATCGCAAAAATGCCACACTCAGTTGAACATCAAAGTGAATTGATAGATATCATAAAATCCCAGGCAAAATCACTGAAACCCTTGCTGACGGAAATGCGCAGGCATTTACACATGAATCCCGAACTGTCTTTTCAAGAATACAATACGGCTACGTGGGTGGAGGATTATTTAGAAAATAAACTCGGTTTAAAAACCCAGCGTCTGGCCAATACCGGCGTGGTAGCCATCATAGAAGGTAAAGGACAAGGATCAAATAAAGTAGTTGCATTGCGCGCAGACATGGATGCTCTTCCGATTACAGAGATAAATGATGGTAGGCCTTACAGAAGCAAAAATGAAGGTGTAATGCATGCCTGCGGGCACGACGTGCACACCACTTCTTTGCTGGGTGCGGCCACGATATTAAACACGCTCAGCCATGAATTTGCAGGCACTGTAAAACTCGTGTTTCAGCCCGGAGAAGAAAAATTACCCGGTGGCGCAAGCCTCATGATTGCAGATGGTGTTTTACAGAATCCAAAGCCGGATGTAATGATTGGGCAACATGTTATGCCCCAGATTCCAGCAGGTAAAACAGGTTTCAGGGCGGGCTTGTACATGGCCAGTACAGATGAGATTTACATGACGGTCCATGGGAAGGGTGGACACGGAGCTATGCCGCACTTCAATATTGACCCTGTGCTCATTGCAGCACACATTATAACAGGTCTGCAACAGGTGGTTTCACGAAACGCCAACCCTGCTGTACCTTCGGTTTTATCCTTTGGAAAAGTAATTGCCAACGGAGCCACCAACGTAATTCCACCGGAAGTAAAACTGGAGGGAACTTTCAGAACACTAAACGAAGCCTGGAGATCGGAGGCCCATGAGAAAATAACCCGGATGGCCAAGGGCATAGCCGAGAGCATGGGTGGCAGCATTGATATAGAAATTCGACGTGGATATCCTTTTCTCCACAACAATGAGGAACTGACACTTCGTTGTAAAAACGCTGCATCAATCTATTTGGGTGAAGATAAAGTTGAAAACCTGGATATCTGGATGGCTGCTGAAGATTTTGCTTATTACTCACAGGAAGTACCAAGCTGTTTTTATAGGCTTGGGGTAAGAAATGAAGAAAAAGGTATTGTTCATAGTGTTCATCATCCGGCGTTTGATGCAGATGAAAATGCACTGGAGGAAGGAGCCGGCCTTTTTGCGTGGCTGGCATTGCAGGAATTAAGCGAATAATACTCAGGCACCGATTACGTGCCGCAAATTATCAACTGCAGAGTCCCATATAGAGGCTGCCATATCTTCTTCTCCGCTATTGATGAATTCTGTAATAATCAACTCTACATCTCCGGTAATATCATCCTGAGAAATTCTAAATTCCATGTACTCGTCGTCTGCCTGTGCGTTATCCAGCGTAAATCGAATATACTTATTGGTAACATTTTTCACCAGTACTGCGTTCACTTCAGAATCATCTTCCCATCGAAAACGATAGCGTCCGGATGCGATAATATCAACATGATCTGCAAACCAGCTTTGCAATCCTGATGGACTGGATATATATTGATACAAAATATGGGTAGAAGACCTTAGAGGATATTCCAATT
>RGEC01000167.1 GCA_009918425.1 Bacteroidota bacterium | reverse complement strand
ATATGTTTAATAGCCTTTATCAAGCGGTTGCCGGCTTGGCTTCAGCATTCATATAGGCTTCCATAGGCAAACAGGCACATACCAGGTTTCTGTCGCCGTAGGTATCATTAACGCGGGCAACAGAAGGCCAGAATTTCTTCGCAGCCACAAAAGGTGCGGGATAGGCCGCCTTTTCTCTGCCGTATGTGTGCGCCCATGCGTCTGAGGCAATCTCCGAAGCGGTGTGAGGGGCGTTTTTCAGCACATTGTCTTCTTTATCGGCCTTGCCTTCTTCTACCTCGCGAATTTCTTCGCGGATGGAAAGCATGGCATCGCAGAAACGATCCAGTTCTTCCTTGCTTTCGCTCTCGGTAGGCTCTACCATCAGCGTTCCACCCACAGGGAATGAAACCGTAGGTGCGTGGAAGCCATAATCCATCAGGCGCTTGGCAAAATCAGCCGCTTCAATACCGGCAGACGTTTTGAACTTGCGGGTATCCAGAATCATTTCGTGGGCGCAGAATCCGTTTTCGCCACTGTACAGCACAGGATATTCCGATTCCAGACGTGCTTTCATGTAGTTGGCATTCAGGATGGCCCATTCGGTAGCGTTGGTAAGGCCTTTACCACCCATCATTTTGATGTAGGCGTAGGAAATAAGCAGAATGCTTGCACTGCCCCAGGGTGCGGCACTTACGGCATGCATGGCTTTTTCGCCGCCGGTTTTTATCACTGAATGGCCGGGCAGATAAGGCGCCAAATGGGCGGCCACTCCGATGGGGCCCATACCGGGACCGCCACCGCCGTGCGGAATGCAGAATGTTTTGTGAAGGTTCAGGTGACAAACATCCGCACCAATCATACCGGGGCTGGTGAGGCCTACCTGGGCGTTCATGTTGGCTCCGTCCATATACACCTGACCGCCGTACTGGTGAATCAATGCAGTGATATCTTTAATGGCACTCTCAAATACTCCGTGCGTACTTGGGTAAGTTACCATCAGGCAAGCCAGACGGTCTTTGTATTGCTCTGCTTTGGTGCGCAAATCGTTCAGATCAATGTTGCCGCGTTCATCGCAGGCGGTAACCACGACTTCCATACCGGCCATCACAGCGCTGGCGGGGTTGGTGCCGTGCGCGCTGCTGGGAATCAGTGCTACGTTTCTGTGTGATTCACCACGGTCTTTAAAGTACTCGCGGATTACCATCAAACCTGCATATTCACCCTGAGAACCCGCATTGGGCTGAAGGCTCATGGCGGCAAACCCGGTTATTTCACATAGGTCGCGGTCCAGTTCATCAATAATTTCTTTGTAACCTTCAGTCTGGTTTGCGGGGGCAAAAGGATGCAGGGCATTGAAAGCGGGCCATGTTACCGGAATCATTTCAGTAGTGGCGTTCAGCTTCATGGTGCAACTGCCCAGCGAAATCATGCTATGGCATAGGCTGAGGTCTTTGCTTTCCAAACCCCGTATATAGCGCAGCATTTCATGCTCTGACTGCAAGGTATTGAAAACCGGGTGCAACATGTAGTTGGAAGTACGCTGAAGGGCAGCGGGTATGCGGCTCTGCGCCGAATCGCTTACCTCTACAAACTTACCGTCAACTGCCTTGCTGAAAATCTGCAGCAGCGCGTTGGCATCTTCTGCAGTGGTGGTTTCATCTACCGATACGCCTACATGCCTGTCGTCAAAATAACGCAGGTTTATACCGGCTGCTTCGGCTAGTGCCTTGATTGTATTGGCATTCGGAACTTCAATATAGAGTGTATCAAAGAAATGCTGATTGACAACTTTGTATGTACTTCCGATAGACTCAATGCCACGGCCAAGTTCAGAGGCGAGGGCATGCACCCTACCGGCAATCTTTTTCAGCCCGTCGGGGCCATGATAGCAGCCATACATACCTGCCATAATACTCAGCAGAACCTGCGCAGTGCAGATATTGGAGGTAGCATTCTGGCGTTTGATATGCTGTTCGCGGGTTTGCAGGGCCATGCGAAGTGCGCGGTTCCCATTGCGGTCTATGCTCACACCAATAATACGGCCGGGCATCTGGCGTTTGTGTTCGTCTTTAGCAGCCATATAGGCGGCATGCGGACCTCCGTAGCCCATGGGAACACCAAAACGCTGGGTACTGCCCACTACACAATCGGCACCCATTTCGCCGGGAGGTGTAAGTACGGTTAGAGAGAGAATATCGGCAACAAAGCAGGTTTTCACATTGTGCGCCTTGCACTTTTGCACAAATTCACGGTAATCTTCGATGCTTCCTTTATCATTGGGGTACTGCACCACAGCACCAAAATAGGTAGTGTCGGGGCTGAAGGTTTTATAATTGCCGAAAACCAGTTCCACGCCAATCGGCTCGGAGCGGGTAACGAGAATGTCTTTGGTTTGGGGGAAGATATCTTCATCCACAAAAAACTTCATACCCTGACCTTTGGGGGCCTGCTCCAGAAACATGTGAATAGCCTCGGCTGCTGCGGTGCCTTCATCCAGAAGAGATGCGTTGGCAATCTCCATACCGGTCAGGTCAATAATCATGGTCTGGTAATTGAGCAACGCCTCGAGGCGACCTTGCGCTATTTCAGCCTGATAGGGTGTGTACTGCGTGTACCAGCCCGGATTCTCCATGATATTGCGGAGAATTACGCCGGGCGTGTGGGTTCCGTAGTAACCCATACCGATATAATTTTTATAAATTTTATTTTTTGCCGCCTTGGTTTTCAGCATTTCCAGAAAAGCCGGCTCGCTCATCGGCTCTCCAATATTCAGAGGCCTTGGCAGGCGAATACCGGCCGGAACGGTTTTACTGATTAGGGTTTCCAGCGAATCTACCCCGATGGTTTTCAGCATTTCGGGCAAATCGGAAGGACGGGGACCAATGTGGCGATCCTCAAATTTCTCGGTGTAACGCGTGTTTAATTGCATAAATATGCAAATTTAACAAAAAATGCGGCTCGCTGTTTGGCAAAAAAACTGCTTATAACTTGTTCTCGTCTTTGAAGCTGTAATAACCGGATGAACCAATGATTAAATGGTCCAGCAGCACCACATCCATCAGCTTGCATGCATGTTCGATCTGTCGGGTAATTTTCACATCCGGCTCGCTGGGCGTAAGATTTCCGCTGGGATGATTGTGTGCGATTACAATCCCACAGGCCAGGCGCTCAAGCACCTTACGCATAAGAATGCGCACATCAATCACAGTGCCCGTAATACCCCCTTCGCTAATTTTCTCTGAACCCATTATGCGGTTATTCTGATTGAGGTAGAGCACCCAGAAAACTTCATGGTTCAAATCTTCCATGTGACCTCTTAACTGGTCATACGCTTCGCGGCTTCCGGTAATTCGGGCCACCTTGGTTACGCAATGTTTTTTACGGGCAGCCAACTCCATGGCTGCCATAATACTGACGGCTTTGGCATTTCCAATACCGGGCACAGTACACAGGTCTTGCAGGCTTGCACGGGCCAGGGCGTTTAAATCACCACCATAGCGCGTAAGGATTATTTTACCCAGATCAAGGGCACTATGGGTGGACGTGCCATGCCCGATAAGGATAGCCAACAATTCGGCATCACTGAGATTCTGTCGGCCTTTGAGGGCCATTTTTTCGCGTGGACGATCATCTTCGTTCCAAAGTTTAATAGGTAGAGACTGAAACATGTTGATAATTTTTTTGACAAAACAATGAGTAATTATTTTTCAAATGTATTACTTTTGAACCAGCAAAAGCCAAAATTATTATCAGAAATTTTTAATCAATTCGAAATCATGAGTGAACAAAATGAAAAAATGAAAGCCCTGAAAGCCACCATCGAGCGGCTGGAAAAAACTTACGGTAAGGGCGTTGTTATGAAAATGGACGACACGCGTTCCATTGCAGTAGATGTAGTATCTACAGGATCTTTTAGCCTCGACCTGGCACTGGGCGTTGGCGGTTTCCCCCGCGGACGCATCATTGAAATATACGGACCGGAATCATCCGGTAAAACCACCATTGCCATGCACACGATTGCAGAAGCACAGAAAAAAGGCGGCATCTGCGCTTTCGTAGACGCGGAACATGCGTTTGATAAATTATATGCCGAAAAACTGGGTATCGATACGGCCAATCTGCTCATCTCCCAGCCCGATGACGGAGAGCAGGCACTCGAAATCGCAGACAACCTGATCCGCTCAGGTGCAATTGATGTGCTGGTGATTGACTCTGTTGCTGCACTGGTACCCCGTGCAGAAATTGAAGGTGACATGGGCGACAGCAAAGTGGGACTGCAGGCAAGATTGATGAGCCAGGCACTCCGTAAACTTACCGGCACTATCAGCAAAACCGGTTGCGTAGCCATTTTTATCAACCAGTTGAGGGAAAAAATCGGCATCATGTTCGGCAATCCTGAAACAACTACCGGTGGTAATGCGCTTAAGTTTTACGCTTCAATCAGATTAGACATTCGCCGCATAGGACAGATAAAAGACGGGGAAGATATCATCGGCAACCGCACCAAGGTAAAAGTGGCCAAAAACAAAGTGGCGCCTCCTTTCCGCGTGGTAGAATTTGACATTATGTATGGCAAAGGCATCAGCCGTGTGGGTGAAGTACTGGATATTGCAGTGGATGCCGGCATTGTTCAAAAGAGCGGCAGCTGGTTTAGTTTTGGTGGCACCAAACTCGGGCAGGGTCGCGATTCTGTAAAGGAACTGTTGGAAGACAATCCGGAACTGATGCTGGAAATTGAGGGCAAAATCAAGGCGAAAAACGCAGCCGGCGAAGAAGTAGTGGCTGTGCAGCCCGGCGAGGCCTCGTAACAAGCACAAAAGCCTGATACCAAAAAAGGTTGTCTAAATTTAGACAA
>RGEC01000166.1 GCA_009918425.1 Bacteroidota bacterium | reverse complement strand
TCACGAGGCGCAGCCGAGTAACAGTTCAGTTAAGAGTTAGGAGTTGAGAGTCTAGAGTTAGAAATGCGAATTGCAGTTGAAAGTTTACAGTTAATAGTCTACAGTTGACATGCGAAATACAGTTTGGAGTTAAGGGCCGTGGTAAGCGGCAGCCATGCTTCGACAGGCTCAGCATGACATGCCGCTGAAAGGGGCGGGGGATTTTGGTTCTACGGCCCCCTACTGAATTTAGCTTTTAAACAGAGAAATAAAACACGCGATTTCTTATCCCTTTTTACGACCCTTCAGGGTGTACTCAAGGCCCAGACCCAGAATATGAAAATAGCGGTTGTAGGTGCGCTTGGCGTAGTCCGGGCGATACAGGTAAAAGGCATCCAGCTTCCAGTTGCGGTTTATTTTATACTTTATGCCAATCTGATCGCGCCAGTTGTCGGTAATAAAAATCCCATTTATTTTGAAAATAGGTTCCACCGACCCATATAATGTTACATTTTTAGAAACAGGATACTTTACCCCAAAGCGAAAACGCACATACCCCGATGATTCATTGGGCTTGGCAGTGTCATCAAAGTCCTGTACCTGGTTTTGAAACAGTCCCCTGAGTCCAAACTCCCACTTCTTTATATCCACATCATACTGAAATCCAAAACTGCCTCGGTGGTAGATCCCTTTGCTTACCAATGCAAGCCTGTATTCAGCAAGCAGATCCAGTTTTTTTACCACCTTGCGTGAAGCTCCCAGGCTTATGTAAGAACCATTGTAGGTATTCAGATTGTTGATGGTCCTATATTGATAATCTGCTTCCAGTTTCCATTTTTTCGCCGGCGCACAGTTAAAGGATAACGCATACCAGCCCTGCATATCCACAGGGTCATCATAGGTAGCCTGTCCTGCAACCCGCGTATAAAAGAGAATGCAAATGATACCAATGACGGTTTTATGCATAAAAAACTTCTATCAATGCGGTATCCTTCATTAAATCCACCTGTTTTATTTCTATGGATGTAATATCCAGCCCCGTACGAATACGCAGGTCATCTACCAATTCCTGCCGTTTTTCGGGTACAATCAGCCTGATATTGTCATAAACTATTTCTTTGCTTTTATATTGTCTAAACAGGGTGTTGCCATCCAGCAACAGCGCCGTGGTAATCAGACATGCTGCTGCCAGGCCAAAATCGGGCAGCCCGGCGCACATGGCTGCAAACAATCCCAGGCTAATGCTCATAAACAGGTAGGTCATGTCGCGGGCATCCAAACCTTCGGTTCTGTATCGCAGCATTGAAAACACGGCAAAAAGACCAAAAGCGGCACCGGTGCTGAGGCTTACTTTGTTAAGCACCAGTGCAACAAAGAAAATGATGGTGTTTACCGCAAAAAAACTGAGCAATGGGCCGTTGTTCTTTTTCTTGGTTCTGTAAATCCACAGTACAAGAATACCAATGGCCGCTATGTTGGCGAGCAGCCTGAGCAGCACAGCTGTGTTTAAAAGATCGGTGCGGTTAAGAATTTCCATAAGTGCTAATTTTCTTTATTTGCATTAAGAGCGGTTTAAATGCGTTTTGTTTCAGTTCGGGGTGCAAGGTAGCCATTCCAATACAATATTTGCTTACACTGCAGGGTTTCAGGCCAAATGACTTCAGTAGGCCTGCGGCAGAGGCTCCCTGTATTTTCTCCGATTTAATTTCCAGTATCATAAGGTCGGTAAAAGAAACGGATGTGCTGCCGTTGTTTGCTTTCAGATTTGTGTCTACTGTGATTTTCAGCGGCTGCGTTTTGTGCAGAAAAGTCAATCTGTCATAGTCTACCGACAAGGCCGGACTTAGCTCGCTGCTTATGTATGGGCTGTTTGTCAGGATAAATTTTTCGGATTCGGCCGGCGCAGGATTAAACAGCCTGTGTTTCAGTGTTCGTCCATCGTGTGTTTTTTCTTTCACTTCCAGCCAAAAGCCATCTTCCTGGCCGTAGCGCCTGCTTCTGATTTTATACCTGTGTGCCCTGTCACGGTGATGTTCATAAAACATATTGCGGTCTGGGGTATCCCAATATTCGGTGGTGTAATGCCAAACACGACTTCCCTGATTTTCCAGCAGTAAATACTCTTCAGATAGGCTTTGCAATACAGCATCCAGGGCAGAAACATGGGCCAAAAACTTGCTGTCGTTTCGCTTTTCCCAGTCCGTCCTCAGGTTCAGAACCTGCAAATTCAGGGTTTCAAATGTCTGCAATGGCAAACCCATCAGGGTACAAACTGATTTAGCAAAGCCAGGCGGTTGCTGATATGGGATTTCAAATTGGCTTTTTCAGCCACAAACGCATTCTGACTGCTGAGGTGTGTGTATTTGGGTTGTTCGCCTGCAGCACCCACTACAAAAGGGGTAATCATGGTGTGGTATTTTTCAATCAGATTGTCCATATTAGCCTGTTTGAAATACGTGTTTTTAAAATCGCGCATATGCGTCTTGTAGCGGTTGAAATACACACCGTCATTGGCTACAAAGTTGATAAGCGGCCATGCGGTTCCTACCTCGTTCATGCGCAGCGAAAGTCCTGTCATTCCACCGGGACCGCCGCCGCCTGTGGTTCCAGTAATACCCGGACTTTTGGTCAGGGCCTCATTATTGTCCCAGGGAATCCATGTGAGTTTGCGTGTGCCGTGGTTATACAAATAGTAATTATGTGCCATCAAACCATAGGTGTCCCAGTTTACTATGCTGTTGTTCACCGCCAGGTATTTTAGAAAATGGTCCATGTCAAAACAGGTTTCAATACCCTTTCGCCAGGCAGCAGTATCCGTGCTTCTGAGGGGGGAATTGAGTGCTTTTATAAAATTGGATACATCACTGAAGTCTGCCAGTGTTTCATTGTTTTTCTTATCAAATTCGGTCATTATAAAATTGACCAGTTTGCTTTCCGGTTTATAAATATTGCCGCTTTCCTGACCAAACTGGGCTTTGATCATATTGTCTTCTGGAAATTCTACGGCGCAGTAAACACCGCAGTATTTCAGACCATCGCCAAAGTCAATAAAAACCTTGTAGAAAGCTGTCTGGGGCGCGGGCACTCCCGCGTTTCTGAAGATATCGGCTGTTATTTTTTCTCTGATCAGGGAATTGTCTTTAGCCCCTGGAGAAAAGGACAGGCCGTTGAAGCCATAAAAATGCTGATCGGTTATTTCGGGAAATTGGGCGGCAAATTTGTCGAAATTTAGTCTGAACGGTAATTTGTAAATACCGGCTCTCCAGGCCGCATTCAGGGTTGAATTGCCTTTTAGCCGAAAGCCAACGTTGTTCCATGCTTTGCCCCTGAATTTTACGGTAACCGGGAAATAATCAGGTTCTGCCGATACACCAGCAGGCGGTAAACCGCCCGTGCCGGCACCGAATGTGCTTCCATAAAGGGTTTTCATATTGGCCTGCACGGCTGCCCAGTTTTCCGCACCAAGGTGGATTTCGAGTTCATTTACCGATTCCTGTGGAAAAACAACGGAATAATCGTGGGGTGAATTGCCGTGGCTGGCTTTTTTTTATTTCTCTTCCTCATCCAGAATTTTCTTTTTCTCCCGCTCAAATTCTTGCTGTGTGATGATTTTTTCATCCAGCAATTGCTTTAATTCCCTGAGTTTTTCCGCCTTTGATTTCAGATGTTTTTTTTGCAAATGGAGGTTTTGCGCACTGTCTGTAAGCGGTTTTAATTCGTAAAAGTGGGTGGGCTTGTATTTCATGGTCCACAGAAATGGAACAATAATCAGCAAGCCGCCTACAATGGCGCCGGCATCCACTTCTTCATCCCTGGCAAATGAGGTTTCCAATGGCTCATAACCTTCTTTTTCCAATTTTACCTTTGAGACACTTCCCGAAATTCTGGTATCCTGGTGGGTATATGGTGTTCTGCCTACCGGTTCTCCATTGAGAAACACTTTGGCACCAATCGGATCTGATTGTATGATGGTTGTGCTTGCGCAATAGGAAAATAGCAATACGATTGCAGCCAATAATAAAAGCAGCCGGGTGGATTTGTTTTGAAACATAGTTGTGTGGCAAATTAGCTTTTGAAAAATGAGCTGTATATGACGAATGACAGGATAAAAAAAATTACAACCACATTAAACCTTTTGTAATTAATCGTATCATATCATTAAATCCTAAAATAATAGCTTTATGAAAAATGCTAAATTAATGATCGGTTTAATGGCGGTAGCCTTCGGTGGTATGTTGGGGGCCGGTGCACAAACACCCCGCAGCGTAAGAAAAGACAAAAGAGAAGACGTGCGCGACCGTCGTGAAGACCGCCGTGACCGCCGCGAGGATGTGCGCGATCGGAGAGAAGATAGGCGCGATGCGAAGTTTAACGGAGGCCCCAGAGACAGGCGCGAAGATGTGCGCGACAAAAGGGAAGATGTACGCGACCGCCGTGAGGATGTGCGGGACCGCCGGGAAGACCGCCGCGATAGACGCAGACGGGGGTAATGCAATGCTGCGCGAAGTCGGGAGACTTCGCGCAGTTTGCTCAGCGTGACATGCCGCTTGTATTATGGTTGGAGTCCCTGCCAACCGGTAACTTCATCCACACTCTCCACCAACTTCTCCCAGCTAAACGGGGCTTTGGCTTCTTCCATATTGCCAATGAATTCCTGGGCGCGGTTTTCGTTGAAAAAGCGGGCTATGCCTGTAGCAATGGCTTCCGGCTCGGGAACTACCACAAATCCCACCTTTTCGTTGGGAACGCTTTCTGCCAGTCCACCTACATCGGTTATAACCATGGGCTTGTTAAAGTGATACGCCACCTGGCTAACCCCGCTTTGTGTGGCACTGCGGTAGGGTTGCACTACCAGATCTGCAGCACTAAAATACAACGCCACCTTGCTGTTGGGAATAAATTCGGTTTTTAAAATCACCCGGTCGG
>RGEC01000165.1 GCA_009918425.1 Bacteroidota bacterium | reverse complement strand
TGTGGACATCGGTTGCGAAAGACGCAGCAAGATTCTCTGCCCAGGTCTTGATACCCGGATCGCTCACGCCGATCTCGCCGGCAATGAAACCCAGAAGTGCTGCGCCCAGCCATACGATGAGCGGAAACCGCTCGATAACCTTCAGCAGCAGGGTAGAACCGAAAATGACCAGCGGTATCGACAAAGCGAGGCCCACGACCAGCAACAGGGTCGAGCCCTTCGCCGCCGCTGCCACCGCGATGACGTTATCGAGACTCATGACCAGGTCAGCAATCAAAATGGTGCGAACCGCAGCAGCCATGCCGCGGCCTTCGCCTTCCTCCGATCCGTCGTGCTCATCTTCGGGCAGAACCAGTGTGACCCCGATATAGATGAGCAGCACAGCGCCGATCAGTTTCAGATACGGCAGCTGCAGGAGTTGCACCGCCACCAGCGTGAGCACGATTCGCATCACGATGGCTGCGCCCGACCCGATCAGGATTGCCTGCTTTTGCTGCTTTGGCGGAAGTGAACGGGCGGCGAGTGCGATCACCACCGCGTTATCACCTGACAACAGGATGTTGACCCAGATGATTTGGGTCAGTGCCACCCAAAATGCTGCGGTTCCGAACTCGATGGGGGTGTCCACGGTTCCTCCGGCTGCAGTATGTTTTTGGTCTTACAGCACGCTCTTCAAAAGCCGTCCCATCTCTGACGGATCGCGCGTGACCCTGATACCGCAGGACTCCATCACGGCGAGTTTTTCCTGCGCAGTGCCTTTGCCGCCCGAAATGATTGCCCCGGCGTGACCCATACGCTTTCCGGGTGGCGCGGTGACGCCTGCAATAAAACCGACCACCGGCTTTTTCATGTTGTCACGCACCCATTCGGCTGCGGTCTCTTCATCGGAGCCGCCGATCTCGCCGATCATCACGACGGCATCGGTCTCAGGGTCGTCGTTGAACATGCGCAGTACATCGATGTGCTTGAGCCCGTTGACCGGATCGCCGCCGATGCCGACCGCGGTCGACTGTCCCAGACCCAGCGCTGTGAGTTGGCCGACCGCTTCATAAGTAAGGGTGCCTGAGCGCGATACCACACCAATTCGGCCCTTGCGGTGGATGTGGCCGGGCATGATTCCGATCTTGAGTTCGTCAGGGGTGATGACGCCGGGGCAATTGGGGCCCAGCAGCAGCGTCTTGCGGTTTTCTTTGCGCATCCGGTCGCGCACGCGAATCATGTCGCGAACAGGGATGCCTTCGGTGATGCAGATGGCGAGATCGAGATCGGCTTCCACCGCTTCCCAGATGGCATCGGCGGCCCCCGCCGGCGGCACATAGATGACCGACACAGTTGCACCGGTTGCCTGCTTGGCATCTCGGACCGATGCGTAGATGGGAATGCCCTCAAAGTCTTCGCCTGCCTTCTTGGGGTTCACACCCGCTACATAGCAGGCGCGGCCGTTCGCGTAGTCGCGGCTGGTACGGGTGTGGAACTGGCCGGTTTTTCCGGTGATGCCCTGCGTCATCACCTTGGTATTTCGGTTGATCCAGTGGCGCATGGCATGTATGTAGCGGTCGGTAGTTTCGGTACCGAAGTTGTCGCGCAAGCCAGCATCCATCACATTCATTTTTGGCTCACTTGGTAGCTCCACTACTGGCAACACAAACGGGAATATAGCATTCATGCGCATAGCTGTAGCCAACCTCAACTGCAGGGGTTTTTGGCCCGCAAAGAAGGTGCCATAGTCTATGGCGTCTATAGGTGGCTGTGCTTGGTTCAGGCTGTACTCAGGCCGTGTCATATAGCCCACAGGCTGAGTACTCATTATCAGTTTTCGGCCATCGTTGATGATGGTACTGTTCACCATAAGTTGTGGTATAGTGCCTTTATACTCAGCCTCTTTGAAATAGGTAAAAGGCTTATTCATCAACCCATCGGTGTTGCGTATCAGTTGCTCCTCCATGGCATAGCCCCTATCCTTCTTATAAGACAATCCATCAAAAGACACTATGGAATATATGTTTGCAATTTGCAACAAAACGGAATGGATGCGCAAGGCAATAAATATGAATCCCCATTGTTCAGACCAATTTGTGTGGATAGATTTCGGAATATGGCACGTTATTAAAGACGATGAAATATTTACCAATTCTTGTGTTAAACTTGCGCAAACAGTGCATAAATGGGCAACCGGAGTGAGAATTGCCAGCGGGGGTGAAATATATTTGCAAAATCCGAATGTGTATCAGTATATTTCGTGGTTTTTTCTTGGCGGCGTTTTCGGCGGAAATAGAGAATCCTTAATTCAATTTGCAGAATTAGTAAAACAGGAATGCATTGATACTATTAAAGAAAAACGCACAATTATGTGGGAGGTCAATATTTGGCATTTGGTTTATGAAAAACATCCATCACTATTTAATTATTATTATGCTGACCACAATGAAAGCATTTTACTGAATTGGTAAAAATTGATTCTTTTTTTGCTTTTGTTTTACAAAAGCAAAAATAAAACACACACATTAAAAAATATATTGAAGCACTAAAAATGTTTCAATTTAAATTATCAGATAACGGAAAAAAACAAACCAAGACTTTTGAGAAGTCTACATCTTCAACCCACAAACGCTACTTTATGAAAGACCAGGCAAACAGGGTTTGGGAAGAAAATACATATGCAGGTGACGCCGTCTTTGGTGGCAAGAATTTCTTTGAACTTATTGCTGAACTAAATAAATCGCCTGCAGAATTAAAAACACTAAACTGCACTCCTGTCGAATTCGGACAGAGGTTATACAAAGGAACTACTAAGATTATTAAAAAGGTGGATGGAAAAATTGTAAATGTAGAATTGAAGTTTCCTGAAATATTGGAAGATGATGAAAGATTGTGGAAAAATCGCAAACCTCTATTGGTTGGAGATTTGGATGCATTGTTGCCAGACAATGATGAAATTGTATGCGAATGCGATAAATGTTTGGAATCGCAAGAATTAGAAACGATGACAAAAGAAGATGTCAATATGACCGAAAAGGGAACCCACAATAGACATTTTCTAAAAGAATTGCTTGATTTGCACAAAGCATATGCCGTGTTTAAATCGCAAAAAAGAGAATTGGAAAATATGGAAGCACCAACACAGAAGTTGAAGAATGCCAAATCGCGCACATTAAAACATATGTTGTATGCATACAAAACATATGTTGATGTCAAAACACAACACAGGGAATTGCAAGATATGGCAAAACAAGATGTTTCTTTGGAGAAAACACTTAAACACAAAACCACAACAAATGTAACTATGAAACGCGTCCCAGTTACCAATCTAATTAAACAATACTTAGAATCCGGACTTCCTGTATTAGATGGATTTTCCGAGAAGCAATTGTCCGATATGCTTCTTAAGGCAAATTCGGAATATCACAGCAACAAAAAACCCATTATGTCGGATGCGCAATATGATATTCTCCGAAATCATATTGAGGACAAATATCCAAACAATGAGGCAATACAGCAAATCGGCGCACCGGTGAAAGGCGCGAAAAATAAGGTAAGACTGCCTTTCAATATGCCTTCAATGGATAAGATTAAACAAGACACAACAGCACTCGCAAACTGGACCCAGAAATACACTGGACCTTATGTGATTTCGTGCAAATTGGATGGTGTGAGCGGAATGTATTCAATGGATACAGATGGTGCCAAACTCTACACTCGCGGGGACGGCAGCGTCGGACAAGACATATCACATTTGATTAAATTGCTGGGTCTGCCAACAATTCCTGTAGGAACAGTTGTGCGAGGCGAATTTATTATACCGAAGACCACTTTTGATGCCAAATACAAAGACGAGTTTTCCAATCCTCGCAATTTTGTTGCAGGATTGATAAATGCCAAGACTATGCGCGGGGGCATTAAAGACTTGGATTTCATCGTGTATGAAATGATACAACCCGCACTTAGTCCCAGCAAACAGATGGAACAATTAGTCAAATGCGGATTTAATGTGGTTCAGTATGACACATTTAAGACCGTTTCGCAGGACCTTCTTACACAGACCTTAATGATTTGGCGCACAAACAACAAATACGAAATTGATGGTATTATTGTTGCCGATGACAATATGCATCAAAGAACTGCTAAGAATCCCGAACACGCATTTGCATTTAAGATGGCAATAAGTGACCAAATCGCGGAAACAGAAGTAGTTGATGTTATTTGGGAGGCGAGCAAGGATGGATATTTAAAACCGCGTGTTAAAATTGTGCCAATTAGCATTGGGGGTGTAAACATTGAATATACCACTGGTTTTAATGCCAAATTCATAGAGGATAATAAAATCGGCGTGGGTGCTAAAATACAAATGATAAGGTCAGGGGATGTCATTCCCTACATTAAATCTGTATTGGTCCCTGCTGCCCAAGGCAATATGCCTGATGCCGATGCTATGCCATATGAGTGGAATGCCACGCGCGTTGATATTGTATTAACAAATGTGGATAACAATGATACTGTAAAAGAGAAGAATATTGTGGGATTCTTCTCTGCCTTGGAAGTAGACGGATTAGCAACAGGAAATGTGCGCCGAATTATGGCAGCAGGATTTGATACTGTGCCCAAGATTATTAAAATGACCGAGGAAGATTTCAAAACAGTAGAGGGTTTCAAAAAGAAAATGATAGAGAAGGTGCAAGGTTCAATTAAAGAAAAGGTTGGTGCTGCCTCTATTGTTCAACTTATGTCGGCATCTAATAAATTTGGGCGCGGAATTGGAATCAAGATACTCACACCCTTAATGGATGCTAATCCCGACTTTCTCACAAAGGACGAGTCAAAGGCAGAAAAGATTGCCAAATTAAATGCGGCGGGAATACATAAGAATGCCGAGGCATTTTATGATAATATTCCTGTGTTTAATGAATTTATGCGTGAATGTGGATTAACTGGTGCTAAATCCGTGGAACCTGC
>RGEC01000164.1 GCA_009918425.1 Bacteroidota bacterium | reverse complement strand
CGGCGTGATTGTTGCTCTTGTATTACGCAAGCTCAAAGCTGCCGGTATGCCTCGATTTTTTATAACAAAATATCTGGTTTCATCGGCAATAAAGTTTGTAGCTGTTATTTTGATTTCAGTGGGTGTTTTTTATTTAATTTCAACAGGACAAATACCGGTATGAAAAACCGATTAAACATATCACTTTTATGGGTTCTGATTTTGTTGTCAGCTTCCTGCACCATCACCGATCCCACCAAAGCGGGAAAATGGCTGATGATAGGTGAGGGTGGCGGTATAACCGGGGCTTACACGAACTTTTATATGCTTCCCAACGGTAAAATTTACCGCCGTGAACAATCCGATACGCAGTATGTAATTCTCAATCCCATGCCGGGTCGCATAGCCCGTGGATATTTTAGGGATTTGCCCGGTGTATTCACCAGTCCCGGCGACAAGCCTTTGCCCGATAATATTCATAAAACCCTGATATGGTACAAAAAAGGTGTTGAGAGAAAAATTACCTGGATGTATCCCAATGAGCGTTCAGATAAGGCCGACGAATTTTATAATTTTCTCATGAGGGAGATGTACGAATACAACCCCACCGCCACACAATGAGAAAGGTAATTGTAATCTGTCTCTTATTCTTGGCTTTGCCGGTAAAATCTCAGCTGCTGTGGCGCGTTACACATCCTGTTACCAAAAAGGTTTCGTTCCTTTTTGGTACCATGCATCTGGCCAATTACCGCTATTTTGACGCGCACCCCGCCCCGTTTGACAGCCTGAAGAAATGTAGCCGCATCATTACCGAGGTGGATTTGTCAGACCGCGGAGCCATGTTTTCTATGTTCCGTTTTGCCGCCATGCCCGATGGGGTAAAGCTTTCCGACAGTTTAAGCAAAAACCAGTGGCATAAACTTGATAGCATGCTTCAGCAGGGCGAACCGCCCGTGCATGCCTCTGTTTATGATGACTACAGGCCTGCACTGGTTGAATCAGTGCTGTCTGCTCGCATGTTTGCGGACGCATACAAAGACCTGGTATATGAAAGAATGGTACCCATTGATCAGGGTATTGCCGATTACGCTTACAAAAACGGCTACCGCCGCGATTTTCTGGAAACACCCGAAGATCAGTTTACCGTAATGTTTGTGAAACCCTCGCTGGCATTGCAGTTTCGCTCACTAAAACGCCTGATCGACGGGAATGAAGACAGCGCGACCCAAGTGTATATTCGACGCAGCCTGAAACTGCCCGAATATTATGAGAAGCAGCAGATGGATAGTATGGAGCTGGTTATAGATCAGTCTATTACAGGCGATGCGGAGGAAGCCGCCTGGACAAAGCAATTGCTCACAGAAAGAAACAACATCTGGTTAAAAAAACTGGAAGGGCAGTTTGAAAAAGAACGATGTTTTCTGGCCGTGGGGGCCGCCCACCTGATGAAAGAAGATGGATTGGTGGCCGGACTCAGGCGTATGGGGTATAAAGTTGTCCCTGTTAGATACCCATAAGCGCCAACGTCTCTTTACGCCGTATTTTGTGGGTTTCCGTAAAAAGAAATCGTTCCGCTATGATTACTTCCCTGGGCCTTAAATAGCCGAATTTAAATGGTATTTTTTGCAAATCAGGGGCTGAAATGGCCTTTAGTAGCACCAAAACCAGCTTTTCCCCCAGCACGTCATCGGGTAAGCCCGCACAGAAAAAAGTGCCTTCTGCCAGTCCGGAATGTTGATGAATGATGGCTTCTATGCTTTCAGCCGAAATTTTAACTCCTCCTGAATTGATAATATTGTCTGCCCTGCCGGTAATGCGAAATGTGCCATCTTTTGCGAAAATTGCAACATCAGAAGTTTGCAATACGCGATTTTCCGTAAGGGCATTGCTGAATTGCAGGCAGCCGTCATTGTTTAGGGATGCTTCCGTTGGCAGGATAAAGGAAAACCCCGGTTCACCCATACGCCGCAACGCCACATGGCTGTAGGTTTCGGTCATGCCGTAAGTGTGGTAAAACAAGGGTTTCGCAAGCGTGACAATTTCTTTTTCCAGCGAAGCTGAAATAGTGGCTCCACCCAGCAAAACCACCCTGAATTGCTGCAGCGCAAGGCGGCTGTTTTCATTTGCCCGGATATGCGACAGTTGCATGGGCGTGAGGGAAATGATGGTTGCATTGCCTTGATAATGCAGCAGCGGATTGGATGTGGGTTCGGCAACATCAATGGGAATGCCCCATACTACGGAACGAAACAATTGCATGAGTCCGCCTACTTTGGTTAATGGAAGACAGCAGTGTATGCGGTCATCAGGTTTTATTTGCAGCGCTTCTCCCGTGATGGTACAGCTCAGTTCTATGAGGTTTCTTTTAAGCAGAAACACACCCGGCTCGCCGGTAGTGCCACTGCTGGTTACAGGAAATTCAGTTTGCCCTGTACGCCACTGCTTGATTATGTTTTGCGCTTCTGTTGTCAGCACTTAAACCAATGCTTTTTTCACTTCCGAAACCAGGGTGTCAATTTCCTCGCGGCTGTTGTAGTAGTGCGTGCTCACACGGATGCAGTCCACATTGTTTTCGCCCACGTAACGCAAGGTTATTTTTTTGCTGTACAGCCCGGTCACAAACTCAGAACTGGCCTTGGGATTGCCATTGTTGATGCGGAAGGCCACCTGAGCGCCGCGGCTTTTGGCTTCTGTGGGTGTGAGCATGGTAATTTTATCACCCAATGACATCAGGGATTCCTGCAGGTAGGTTGCCAAACTTCTAACCCGTTTTTCAATACGTTCCGGTCCTATTTTTTTATACAGCTTCAATGCCTCAATAGCCGCATCGTACATGGGTCCGCAGAAAGTACCATAATAGAAACGGTGGGCATTGTCCACCAGTTTGCCGCCGGTGGGCGGTGTGGTTGACATGTTAAACTCATTGCTGGAATAGGCCGCCACATGGGTGCAGCGGGTTTTGGCGAGCATGTTTTTGCGAATGTAGAAAAAGCCCATTCCCAGCGGTCCCAGTGCCCATTTGTGCAGACAGCCGCTGTAGTAATCACAGTCTATATCATGAAGATTAAAACGGATCATGCCCAGGGGATGCGCCCCGTCTATGGCTGTGATGATGTTTTTGCTTTTTGCCAATGCGCAAATCTCTTTCACAGGCAAAATCTGACCGATGGTGCAGGGAATGTGAGGTACTGCAATCACGCGCGTTTTTTTGGTGATGGCTTTTTCCAGGTTGGCCAGCGTTTCATCGGCGGTTTTGCCCAGCTGGAAAGTTTTAATCACAATGCCATCTACATTGGCTCTGTGCAGCCACGCTATGCAGCCGCCTGCATGTTCGTGTGTGGTCATAATCACTTCATCGCCTTTGCTCATGGGTATGCCCCAGCAGGCGTGGTTAATGCCTTCACTCACGTTTTTGGTGATGGCTATTTCATCAAAATCACAGCCTGTGAGTTCGGCAATGGCCTTTTGCAAATCATCGGTATGGCCGGGGTAGGCTCCCTTGGTAGCCGCATTTTCAAACCCATTTTGCAGGGCAGAAAGCACAGGGTAGGGTGTGATGCCCATGGTGCCGTTGTTAAGAAAAATTCTGCCGCTTTCAATGGGAAACAGCGATGCCCGCAGGGCCGACCAGTATTGCTCATCGTCGGTGTCTGCCGGAATTTCTGCGAATCTGCTAAGGTTGCCTGCCCTGCTGCCTGCTGCAGCCATCAATGCCGCCGCGGTGAGAAATGATTTGCGTTTCATGCCTGTATACCTTACAAACATACAAAATTTACGGGCTTTTCAAAGCGGTTAGGGTTTGCCTGATAAATCCTATTTTTGCGACAAGAAACTCGCGCCTATGAAAGTGATTGGAATAATGAGCGGAACCAGCATGGATGGTGCGGATCTGGCTCTTTGTGATGTTCAATATAATGGCGGTGAATGGACTGCCCGGGTTGAGACTGCCAAAACCTATCCCTACAATGAAAAATGGCGGGTAAGGCTGTCGCAGCTGAAATACCAGAATCCGGAACTGTATGCCAAAACCGATGTCTTTTACGGACATTATCTGGGAGAACTGGTTAATCAGTTTTGCAAGGAAACCGGCGCAAAGCCCGATCTGGTGGCCTCACACGGACATACCATTTTTCATAATCCCGAACATCGCCTTACCGCTCAGGTTGGTGATGGAGCTTCATTGAGTGCGATTTGCGGTTTTCCTGTCGTGACCAATTTCCGCAGGGCCGATGTTGCCCTTGGCGGACAGGGCGCACCGCTTGTAGGTATTGGCGATGAGCTGCTTTTCCCAGAATACGACAGTTGCCTGAATCTGGGTGGTTTTTGCAATATCAGCGCCGAATGGGATGGAAAACGCGTGGCTTTTGACATTGCACCCTGCAATATTGTGCTGAACAGAATAGCCCGCGAACTGGGCCAGGCCTATGACGAAAACGGACAAATTGCAGAAAGCGGACAGATTATTTTCCCGCTCCTCAATCGCCTGAACGAAATTGAATACTACAAGCAAAAAGGCCCCAAAAGCCTGGGACGCGAGTGGATTAACAAAGGATTCTGGCATATTGTTCGCGATTTTGATCAGGAAACAGCTGCCGACCGCATGAAAACCCTGGTGGTGCACATTGCCCGTCAGATTGGCGCTTCGCTGAATGCCCTGCATGGTGATAATGGGGCCGGAAGAGCGGTGCTCGTTACCGGTGGCGGAGCCCATAACACTTCACTCATAGATCACCTGCGTGCCGAAACCGAGGCAGAAATTGTGATTCCCGATGCAATGATGGTTGACTACAAAGAGGCCCTCATCTTTGCTTTGTTAGGCACCATGCGCGTAAAAAATATACCCAATATCCGAAATGCCGCTACCGGCGCATCCCGTGCTGCCATCAGCGGTTCTCTGGATGGTGATTTTTCTAAACTACAGTAAAATTAAATCGTGAAATTAGATCAACTGATAGCCAAATTCGAAGGTAAA
>RGEC01000163.1 GCA_009918425.1 Bacteroidota bacterium | reverse complement strand
TTTGCAGGTTCATGTTCCATTGATACCAGCCACTTTCCGGCACTTTTTTTCAAGGGAATAATTGTTTTGGGAAATGATTTACCCGGAAAAAATTTCATTACCACCGATATGCCTGTACCCATTTCTACAAAAGCAAATTTTTCATTTTCTTTGGTAAAGGCTAACAGGCCATGATTTGAAAGTGATTCATTCAGTCTGTAGACAGGCTGCCATGAAGCGCCTGAATCATTTTGAATACGAATGGTATAGGTTAGCTGATTTTTCAAATCCGAGACGCGCCAATACGGCAATTTCATTTCACGACTGCCGGTTAGATAATACAGTATTGAGTCTGCTGTAGTCTGAAACGGGCTTTTAATATTGAAATTCCTGGCGGCTATATTGCCAGCCTCCTTTTGTTGCATGCATTGCATTAGCAAATAGCCGGAGCCTGAAAATTGTTTATAATAACCATAGCCACCGTTTATGTTTCTGAGGGCAGCAGTTTCATGAGCAGGATTAAACCGCAGTATGTTGTGTCCATTACAAATAATTACCTCATTGCCTTCAAAAACGGCTTCATTACCCCACCATTTGTACTGAAGCGCGGTGTCAGCGGTATAAATGAGGCGAATAAAGGGTTCCAGATTACCAGTTCCTGCATTTCTTTTAAAATCGGTTAACAACAACCACTCACCTGAGTGATTTAGGGTAAATGGACGTGACTCCATTTCACATCCGTTTACCGGCATGGTCCATAATACAGAATCTTTTTTGAAATCGTAAAAACACAGTTTAAGGTTTTTACCGGGATAGAAGGATTCGTCTGTATTCTCTGTCCGCGGTGAATAAAACACCATCTTGTTTTTTGAACTATCGAGGCAAAATGGAGGAAAAAGCGGATTTCGACTCCAGTTTTTTTGTGGGTCGACGGCTCCGCTGAAAACATTCCAGATTCTTTTCTGATCTCCTGACCTGGCATCCCATATCATCAATTTACCATCAAACGAGCTGGATACAACCTTTCTGTCTAAATCGGCAAAAGCAACACCTGTAATAGCATCAAAATGACCTCTGAATTGCCTTATCAAAACCCGGGTTTCGGCCTCTGTAAGCATGGCCCTGCCGTCAGCACCACCTGTTAGAATCCATTTGTTATTTCTGCTTATATCTATTGCAGAAACAGCGCCGTTGTGAAAGTCTGGAAACAAAAGCTGGGTTTGTATTTGAGCTATTAAAAAACTAAAAAAAGATAAAAATACGGCTGTGATAACTATTTTCTTCATAAGGACTGGGTTTTAACGGATTCGAGATACGTATGCAGCTTTGCAGTAATAGCATCCCACCCAAAGGTAGTAACAATTTTCTGTATTCCTTTTCCTGCCATTTGCTTGCGGTTTTGCTCAGTTTCGAGCAGTCTGTTTACTTCGGTGGCAAATTCAACCGTATTACGAGCCATAAAGGCGCCTTCCCCGTTTTGTATTCCCAGGCCTTTGAAGCCAACATGCGTGCAAACTACTGGCACTCCCATAGCCAGGGCTTCAAGCACTTTGTTCTGGGTGCCTGCTCCAAATCTCAGCGGAGCCACAACCAATGCGGCTTTGGCATATTCCTCTGAAATATCTTTTATAAAACCGGTAACCAAAACAATGTCAGAAGCCAGGTCCAGCACCCGTTTTACAGGTCTTTGTCCGGCAATGACAAACTTCACTAAAGGGAATCTTTCAATGATGAGTGGTAAAATTTCATCACAGAAATATTCAACGGCGTCCACATTGGGAGCATAATCCATATTTCCTGTAAATAAAATACGGTATGGCTCGGGCTGTACATTTTCTCTGGGATAAAAAACTTCTGTATCTACTCCATTTGGCAACACCTGAATATTTGCACCGGCGAATTCAGAAAGGTAATTCTTGTCTTCTTCACTGCATACCAATGTAAGGGGGAACGCCTTCAGAAATGAACTTTCCATATTGAACAATCTTCTTTGTTCAACTGCGGCAAACCACCTTAACCAAGGCCATCGTGCCCTTTCGGCTCTTCGCTTCCAGTATAGACTAAATGCATCAGGCAAATCGAGTACAGCGTTGTTTTTTGGCAAATCCCTGAAATATCTGCTCATTCGGATATGCTGTATGTGTATTGCGTCAAATTCATTGCTTTCCAATGCGCCTTGAAGCATTTTGGAAAACAACTTTGATTGAAAGTATGCAACCTGAAATGGAATATTATTAAATACTGCAAATGCAGTCTTTATAATACTTTTCCATTTGGGTAAAAAAATGATGTGAACTTCTTTGAAAACCGTTTTTAATTTTTCTATATGTTGCAGCTCTTCCTTATCCTGGGCTATGGTATATAAGTACAGTTCGTGATTTATTGAGAGCCTTTTTGCCAGATTCCATATTTTAAGTTTGTCGCCCCTGTAAGGAGGATAAGGCACTCGGTTAGCAACAAACATAATTTTCATAGGCATTGCAAAAATAAGATTTACAATACATGTATCTGTTACTCAAAATTATTTGCCATTGATTCGGTAATATTGCGATATCAAAATCCATGTTTAGCGCAAGCCAAAGAATATCAGAGATAATAGAATCCGAAACGCTGGCAATGACCAAGCGAGCCAGGGAGCTAAAGGAACAAGGCAAGGATATTATCAGTTTAAGTATCGGAGAGCCAGATTTCAATACCCCTGACCATATTTGCGCTGCAGCCACGGAAGCTATGAAGGCCGGATATACCCATTACCCGCCTGTAACAGGGCTAATGCCATTCAGAGAGGCTATTTGCAGAAAGTTAAAAAACGAAAACGGGCTTGACTACAAACCGGGTGAAATTATTGTAAGTAATGGAGCCAAACACAGCATCATCAATGCCGTTCTTAGCATTATAAATCCGGGTGATGAGGTAATTATCCCCGCTCCATTCTGGGTTAGTTACCCAAGCATGGTAACCTATGCGGGTGGCAAAAGTATCTTCATTAAAGCAGGTGTAGAGCAGCAGTTTAAATTTACGGCCGAACAGCTGGAAAACGCTATTACTGCACGAACCAAGCTGCTTATTTTTTCCTCTCCTTGCAACCCAAGCGGTGCAGTTTTCAGCCACGATGAACTGAAAGCAATTGCTGAGGTATTGCAAAAACATCCCCATGTCTTTGTTATCAGTGATGAGATTTATGAAAAAATAAATTATTGCGGCCCTCATGTAAGTATTGCCACTTTTCCCGGCATGAAAGACAGAACTGCCGTAGTGAACGGCCTTGCAAAAGGTTATGCCATGACTGGATGGAGAATTGGCTATCTGGCAGGTCCAACCTGGCTGGTGTCGGCATGCGAAAAAATGCAGGGATTATTTACCAGCGGCGCCAATAGCATATCCCAAATGGCAGGTGTTGCAGCACTGGAGGGAGATCAGCAGCCTGTAGAAGAAATGAGAAAAGCCTTTTTGGGTCGAAGAAACAGAATTCTGGAATTGCTCAAGCAAATACCCGGTCTTAAATTCGATATTCCGGACGGGGCATTTTATGTTTTCCCTGATGTTTCTAACTACCTGGGAAAATCAGCTGGTTCTGAAAATATAGATTCTGCCGAGAAACTGTGTTTTTATCTGCTTAATGAAGCTGGGGTTGCCTGCGTAAGCGGGACTGCTTTTGGAATGCCTGAATGTATCAGAATTTCTTATGCAACGGACATTGCCACCATAGAAAAAGCCGTTGACCGCCTAAAAGATGCCTTTTCAAAAATAAATTGACACAAACCAACGTAACTTTGCCATCAAGATGAGTCAGGAACTTGATCAGCTTTTTTTAGGATTTCAAGGATTAAAGGTTCTTATTGTGGGCGACGTAATGGTCGACAAGTACATTTTTGGCCGTGTAAACCGAATGTCGCCCGAAGCCCCTGTTCCGGTTGTAGATGCAGATAGTTTTGATGCAAGACTGGGGGGTGCCGGAAATGTAGCACTGAATATTCATGCTATGGGCGGAATTCCCATCCTATGCTCAGTTATTGGTAAGGATGCTGAGTCAGATGATTTGCGCGAACTCATTAAAAAAGCAGGATTAACAGACAGGGCAATCGTATACAGCCAAAAGCGTAAAACAACCACCAAAACACGCATTATCGGCAACAATAAACAAATCGTGCGGATTGATCATGAAATAACGTCAGATCTTGATTCGCTGGACACATACTATCTTGAGGAGCATTATAACCGCGAACTTGAGCAGGCAGATGTGGTTATTATGGAAGACTACAACAAGGGGGTTCTTCACAGCCTTAATATTCCCCAGCTTATTGCCAAAGCAAAAAAAGCAGGTGTTCCTGTGGTCGTAGATCCTAAAAAACAAAACTTCGACGCTTACAAAGGATGTACATTGTTCAAACCCAATCTAAAAGAAATCAAAGAAGGTATGGGTATAGACATCAACCCTGCCAATGAAGATTCTCTGGTAGCTGCGGTTAACAAACTGGAAGAACGGCTTGAAAATGAAATCTCCCTTCTTACCCTGAGTGAACATGGGGTTTTTATACATAGCAAAACAGAAAGTTTCCTACTTCCGGCCCATGTTCGCAACATCGCTGATGTTAGCGGTGCAGGTGACACCGTTATCAGTGTAGCGGCTATGTGCCTTGCCATGAAAACTTCACTTAAAAGGCTGGCTGAAATCAGCAACCTGGCAGGTGGTCTTGTATGTGAGCATACAGGGGTTGTACCTATTAATCCCAAGCGTCTTCTCGAGGAAGCACAAGCACTTAAAGTTTGATTTATATGTAAAAAAGAAAGGCTGCCCGAGGGCAGCCTTTTTCTATTATCAATAATTGGTTATCTCAGCAGGGTAATTGTACCATCGAATTTGTAAACCTTATCTTCAAATGATACAACCTCCACATGGTAAACATAAACGCCTGATTGACATTCCTGTCCATTGGCAGTACCATCCCAACCTTTGTTGATATCATTAGTT
>RGEC01000162.1 GCA_009918425.1 Bacteroidota bacterium | reverse complement strand
GTGCTGGGCGGTAAATACGGATTTGTAGCCAACCGTCTTGCTTACGATTCAGGAATTTTACAGGCAGATTTTATGCCCAGGCTGGGCAAAACAGGTCCGGAAGGCATGAGCAATCTGTATGTGCTTGCCAACGGACGATGGATGGCTTTCCCATCAGCAGTTTCCATCACACGCGCCGCTTCTGATACGGGAATTAGCAATGCTCAACGTATTGTCTCTCGGGATAACGACGCCCACGAAATGGCTTTCCCCAACAGGCCCATATTGAATGAAAGCATCAGAAATCTCTTTTATCACGTGCCCATGTGGTTCAGCATGATTCTGTTGTTGCTGGTATCGTCTGTTTATTCGGTTAAATATCTTGTTAAATCGGATTTGCGTTTTGATTTACGCAGCGATGCCCTAATCCGTGTGGCTATTTTGGCAGGGCTTCTGGGCTGTGCCACAGGTTCTGTCTGGGCAAGTGTAACCTGGGACAGCTGGTGGCCCCGTGATCCAAAACTCAATGGAGTTGCGATAGGCATGCTGATGTACAGCGCCTACATTCTGCTGCGTTCCGGTATTCGTGACGACTACCAGAAAGCCCGTATCAGTGCGGTTTACAACCTTTTTGTTTTCCCAATTTTCATAGCTCTAATCGTGATTATGCCCAAACTTAGTGGTGACAGCCTACACCCCGGAGCCGGCGGAACAGTGGGTTTTAATCAGTATGATCTGGATAATACGATGAGAATGTTCTTTTATCCTGCGGTAATCGGCTGGACACTCATTTTCCTTTGGGTGGCTTCATTACAATACAGAATCAATAAATTGAAAAATCCTACAAACTGAATATATGAAAAAAAAGTCAATTTTCCAAATAATAATGCTGCTTTTATTGAGTACTGCTTCACCATTATTTGCTGAAAACAGTCCCATGCGGGGCAATGCTAAATTCAATGTGGTCGCCGCGGTGCTGGTAATAATTTTTGTAGGTATTGTTGTTTATTTGGTTTATCTGGACAGGAAGGTGACCGCGATGGAAAATGACAAAGAAAATCAATCATGAGACCCCTGCATATCATATTGCTTTTAATGGCCGCTGCCGGAATTGGTGCGGTAGTTAGTCTTTACGGAAATACCACGCAATATATTGCTTTCAAAGATGCTGAGGCGTTAGCAAAGGAAAATCCGGGAAAGGAATACCATGTTGTGTGCAAGTTGAACAAGCAAAAGCAGGTGCTTTATAATCCCCAGAAAGATCCAAATTATCTTGAATTTTGGGCTATAGACAGCCTTGGGAAAGAAATGAAAGTAATATATGGAAAACCCAAGCCCCAGGACATGGAGCGAAGTCAGAAACTGGTACTGATAGGCTTTCAGGAACAAGATTATTTCAGGGCTAATTCCATACTTAGTAAATGTCCCAGTAAATATGAGGACGAGCCTGTAAACAACCGTTAAAGTTTGGAAAATATTCAGTTCAATGGGGAGTTGCTGTGGCCGGGAAACCTGGGACAGTTTTTTATTGTGCTTTGCACAATAGCCTCTCTGGGAGCCGCTTGGTTTTATTTTCGTTCCGCTAACAAAGAGGAAGAACTAGACAGGCAATGGGCTCGTAGAATGTTTTACGTGCAGGCATTTTCTGTATTGGCCATTTTTACCATTCTTTTCTGGATTATCTTTAAACACCGCTACGAGTATTATTATGCCTGGCGCCACAGCAGCAATGCCTTGCCTGTTTATTATATGATTTCCTGCTTTTGGGAAGGCCAGGAGGGGAGTTTTCTGCTGTGGATGTTCTGGAACGCTGTTTTGGGTTTGATTTTGCTGCGAAAAGCCGGACAATGGGAAAGCCCTGTAATGGCAGTTGTGTCTTTTATTCAGCTGGGGTTAAGTACCATGTTGTTGGGCTTAGGGCAAGGTGCAGCAGACTGGGATATTCACATCGGCAGCAGCCCATTTGATATGCTTCGAGAACAAAGGCCCGATTTTTTACAAATACCCGTAATGGGCACTGTGGGCGGTCCGGCCAATTATTTGCAGATCTTCAAAGACGGAAACGGACTTAATCAATTGCTGCAGAACTATTGGATGGTGATACATCCTCCAACATTGTTTTTGGGTTTTGCCACAGCCATGGTGCCATTTGCTTATAGCATTGCAGGACTATGGAAAAATAATGATCGTGGCTGGATTTCACCGGCTATCACCTGGAGCCTTGTCTGTGTGGGTATTCTGGGTGCCGGTATTATTATGGGCGGTTTCTGGGCCTATGAAAGTCTTTCTTTCGGTGGATACTGGGCCTGGGATCCTGTAGAAAATGCCAGTCTGATGCCCTGGCTTATTATGGCATCGGCATCCCACATGCTCCTAATTTCCAAAAGTACCGGCCGACATTTATTTGCCGCACATTTGTTGGTTCAGCTAAGTTTTTGGCTGGTATTATATGCTACTTTTCTTACCCGCAGTGGAATTTTGGGCGAAGCCAGCGTGCATTCTTTTACCGATCTGGGACTGAGCGGGCAATTGCTGATTTTGTTGCTGTCGCTGATGATGTTGAGTGTGTTGTCTGCTCTGCAAAATACGAAATGGCGGTGGTCGGTGATACTTGGATTTGTTACACTTGTGCTGGTATTCAGCCTGCTGACCATTTTTGGCGGGAAAAAGAATCAAGAGCAGTTTACCCAAATTATGAAGTGGAGCGGAGTGATTGTTTTTACAGGTGTGTTTTCCTGGTTCATTTATCAGTTATATAACAGAACAAAAACACAGCAGGATGATGAACGCTGGCTAAGCCGCGAATTGTGGATGTTTATTGGAGCCATGTTTCTGATCTTATCTTTGGTTCAGGTATTTTCAGCTACTTCTATTCCCGTATTTAATAAACTGTTTGGTTTCAGCAAGGCTCCGGCTAAACCCGAGGAATACAATGCCTTTCAGCTGTGGTTGGCTATGCCGGTTATGTTACTTATGTCCGTAGGTCAATATTTTCGCTGGCGGGATACCGATGCCAAAGTGCTTGCGAAACAATTGTTGTGGGTGTTGGGTATAAGTTTGGCTATAACGGGTCTCGTAAATCTCAATTTTGGCATTAGTCAGCCCAAATACATGCTGTTTTTGCTGGTGGGTATAATGTTGTTTGTAGCTAATGTAATGTACCTGCGGCATCAGCAAAAGATGAAATGGCTTGCCTGGGGCGGAAGCATTGCGCATGCGGGTTTTGGTATTCTGCTGGTGGGCGTGCTGGTTTCTTCCGTGAACCAAAAGATATTGTCATCTACAGAAGGCATACGGTTTGCCTCAGAACTGAATAAGGATGGGAAAGTGGATGAGAAGGCAGTTAAATTCAATCGTGAGAATGTGGTATTGTATCAAAAACAGCCTGTTCAACTTGGTGAATTTACAGCTTCTTACCAGGATGTAATTCAGGGAAAAGGTAATGATTCTATCGACAAGTATTTTAAGGTGTTTTTTACCCGGTTAAATAAAGATGGAACAATTGCCGATTCATTTACCCTGTATCCCAAAACCCAAAACAACCCCAAGATGGGGCTGCTGGCCGAGCCCAGCACCCGTCACTTTATAAGCCGAGATATTTTTACGCACGTGAATTATGAGAGCAGCCTTGAAAAGAAAGAACCATTCAGTGATTTTCAGGAAACCGTTGTATCACCCGGCGAAACTATGCTCTCATCTTCCGGCAAGGTGAAACTGCGTATCGACAGCGTAAGCCGTTTCAACAGCACAGAAGGTGCGGGTGTTCAGTTGGGTATTACTGCCATTCGCCTTAAGGATTCGGCTGTTTTGTTTCCGAAATTTATTGTGAATGTATCACAAAATAATTTCTCTTCCATCCCGGCATTGAGTTCTGAACTGGGTGTGCTTGCTGATATTGTCAACATTGAAGTTCCTGAGCCAGGTCAGCCTGCCGATAAAGTACGCTTTCTTTTAAAAACCGGAGAAAGAAGTCCCCAGAAAAACTACATTGTTATCAAAGCCATAGAATTTCCCTGGATAAATCTTGTCTGGGCCGGTACCATTATTATGGTAATAGGATTTGCCATGGCGGTAGTTTATCGTATTAAGCAAAATGCTGCCGCGTAAATGGTATATTGCAGGCACAGGAAACCTGGGCAGAGCGCTGGGAGAGCTTCTTCAACATTCGGATGATTTGGAATTCGGAGGATGGCTGAGTCGCAATCCTTCCTCTGTTGACGTCCCATCCGTACTTGATTTTGAAACACATTCAGATAGCAATGCAGGCATTTTTCTATGTATTCCTGACCGCTTTATTGAGTCTACCGCAATTGCGCTGAAAAAACGTTTTTCCAAGGTTGTTCACTGCAGCGGAATGCAGCCACTGTTTGAAGCCTGCGATGCGGTTTGCTGGCCTATGCAGACATTCTCTGCGCAGGTGCCTTCGGACTGGACAAAAGTACCCGTGTTTATAGAGTCAGGCAATATTGAACTTGAACAGGAATTATCAGGCTTTTTTGAAAAAGCAGGCGCAAGGATTGTGATTTCAGGTTTACCGGAAAGACAGACTGCCCATCTGGCTGCGGTTATTGCCAACAATTTTAGCAATGCCATGTTTGTTTTTGCAGGCGATGTTTTGGCTTTACAAGGGCTGGATTCGGACTTGTTGCTGCCTATGATCAGGCAAACCGTGGAAAAATTAAATCACATGAAGGCGAGTCAAGTTCAGACAGGACCTGCCATTCGAGGGGATTCAACCAGCATTCAAATGCAAGCAGAAATGCTCAAAAACAATCCGGAATGGCAACGATTATACCAAGAAATATCAGCTGCAATACCCTTTTTGTTTAAAAAATAACTTTTAAAACATACATTTTGTTTAAAAAATAATTTACCTTTGATACGGTATTTATTTTTAGACAATAACATGGATACAACGGCAACTGTTGTTAAAACCGCCCGCATTTCGCTGCTTGAATACAGAGGTATCGAAGTTTGTTTA
>RGEC01000161.1 GCA_009918425.1 Bacteroidota bacterium | reverse complement strand
CGCAAATCTTTGTTGGGCGGAAGCAATAGCACCTCACCACCCGGTCGGGCCTGGAAAGCAGCACCCAACTCATCCGCTATTGCACCACGCTCCGCCGCATTGCGTATACGCATTTCCAAGGAATCTGCAGGCGATAGTGCGGCAAATACCGGATGGAAAATCAGTGCCGAAAAAAACAAAAGGGCGCTATGTAACCTGCCAAAAAACATGCAATAGAACCCACAAATAAAATAGTTATAATTCGTAAAAAAATGAGTATAAAGTACTAATTTTTTCGAATAGAGCATAAAAAAACCCCGACATGCGGGGTTTTCTTTTTGTTCTATATGATTAGCGGCAACCGCTCAGCAAATCCCGGTATTTGGGGAAAGGCCACTCATTGTCATCAATCATGCTTTCCAGCGCATCGCTGTATTCACGTATGTCATCAAACAAAGGCTTCACCTTTTCGCAGTAGGCGATGGCGCGCTTATGGGCATCTTCTATCTTATTGGCCTTGGCACGCTCTGCCGTCATGGCTTTGTTGGCTTCGTGCAGTTTATTTACCAAACCACTGATTTCTCCAATTATCTCATTCTGCGCCTTCAGGGTTTCTTTCTTCTGTCCAATCTGCAAGAGGGTTTGAACATTGTCGGCCAGGCGTTTTTGGTAATTGATGGCGGCAGGCACAATATGATTCTGTACCATTTCATTGATGAGGCGTCCTTCAATCTGAAGTCTCAGCACATAGTTCTCAAAACGGATATCGGTGCGGGCTTCGAGCTCTTTGTGGCTGAAAATGCCGTTCTTCACAAACAAATCTGTGCTTTGCTTGCTTATGTAAGCTTCCAGTGCGCGGGGCGTGGTTTTGATGTTGTTCAGGCCGCGGCGTTTGGCTTCTTTCACCCACTCTTCGCTGTAGCCATTTCCGCCAAACAGCACTTTCTTGCTGTCTTTCAAAAATCCTTGCAACACTGTCTTGATGGCTGCTTCAGGCTTAGTACCCTTTTTGGCTTTGATAGCCGCATCCACATCTTTTTTGAACTTAATGAGCTGATCGGCCACGATGGTATTCAGGACGGTCATGGCGCTGGCACAGTTATCGCTGCTGCCTACGGCACGAAACTCAAATTTATTGCCGGTGAAAGCAAAAGGCGACGTGCGGTTTCTATCCGTATTGTCGAGTAAAATTTCGGGAATATTGGCAATCTTAATACTGGCATTGCCTTTTCCGGCTTTGGCCGTTGTTTTTGTGCCTTCGAAAGATTCCAAAACATGCTCCAGCGTATCACCCACAAACACCGAAACAATAGCAGGCGGCGCCTCGTTGGCTCCCAGACGGTGATCGTTGGCGGCTGTGGCAATGCTGGCACGCAGCAAATCGGCATGATCGTATACTGCCTTAATGGTATTGATGAAGAAAGTTAAAAACTGCAGGTTGTTCTGCGGATCGGCACCGGGCGAAAGCACATTCACACCGGTATCGGTGATAATGCTCCAGTTGTTATGCTTACCGCTTCCATTAATACCTTTAAAAGGTTTTTCGTGGAACAGCACTTTTAAGCTGTGCTTGTCAGCCACACTTTCCATCACGTCCATCAGCAGGCTGTTGTGATCTACGGCAAGGTTCACATCTTCAAATTGCGGCGCACACTCAAATTGTGCGGGTGCTACCTCATTGTGGCGCGTACGCAACGGAATACCCAGCTTGTGGCTTGCTTCTTCAAAATCTGCCATAAATGCCAACACACGATTCGGGATGCTGCCGAAGTAATGGTCTTCCAGCTGCTGGCCTTTTGCAGGCGAACTTCCAACCAGGGTGCGACCGGCAAGCATCAGATCGGGGCGCTGGTGATAATGGGCCTCATCCACCAGAAAATATTCCTGTTCCACACCCAAACTGATGGTACAATCGGAAACTTTGGGATCGAAATAATGACAAACATCAGTAGCGGCCTTTCGCACCAGGGCAACTGCTTTCAGCAGTGGTGCCTTATAATCAAGCGCTTCGCCGGTATAGGAAACAAAAACAGTAGGAATACACAGGGTTTTGGCACCGGCTTTCTCCATGATGAATGCGGGGGATGACGGATCCCATGCAGTATAACCGCGGGCTTCGAAAGTATTACGGATACCGCCGCTGGGAAAACTGGATGCGTCAGGTTCCTGCTGCACCAGGGCTTTTCCGCTGAACTTTTCTACACCTTTATCGGTAGCCACAGGCTCAAAGAAGCTGTCGTGTTTCTCGGCGGTAGTTCCGCGCAGCGGCTGAAACCAGTGCGTGTAGTGTGTGCATCCTTTGGCCAGTGCCCAGTCTTTCATTCCTGCCGCCACTTCGCTGGCCAGTTCAGCAGAAATAGGATGCCCTTCTCGTTGAGCATCAGCAATGGCTTTCACGGCGGTTTTACTAAGGTTCTTTTTTTGTGCTTCCGGTCCGAAAACATTTTCGCCGAAGTAATGAGAGATGAGGTTTTTGTTTGCCACGGATATTGTTTGTTTTTTGATTGTATGTATAACGATTGAGACGATGCAAAGTTCGCAATACCTGTTGACCATGCAAAAAGACAGTCACCCATAATTTTCCATAAATAATGCACTATGGTGTAAATCAAACACTATGGGCATTTTAGGGGTTACCGACAGATTATTCACAACTTGTGACATCCCTAAAACAATATGGTTACAACTCTTGTAAATTCGCCCTCAATTTATTCTGATGGGGCATTCTCGCATTGACAAGTTATCGGCGGCCGGGCTGCTGGTAACCCTGGGAATTATTTACGGTGATATTGGAACCTCACCTCTTTATGTGATGAGTGCCATAGTAGGCAAAGAGGTTATCAATGAAACCATGGTTTTGGGTGGTTTAAGCTGTATTTTCTGGACACTTACTCTACAAACCACTATTAAGTATGTGATTTTAACCTTGCAAGCCGACAATAAAGGTGAGGGTGGTATTTTCTCTTTATTTGCACTTCTTCGCCGACGTTTTCCCTACCTCATTATTGGTGCTGTAATTGGTGGTGCAGCCATACTGGCCGATGGCATCCTATTAACCCATATTATATGGTACAGTTTCTAAGCAGCAGCCGCGAATCATTTGTTTTACTGGGAGCTGTTTTTCTATGTACTACCGGTGCTGAAGCCCTTTACAGCGATCTAGGCCATTGCGGAAAAAAGAATGTAAGAACGGGTTGGATATTTGTAAAAACCTGTCTGTTAGCGAATTATTTCGGACAAGGTGCATGGCTGCTTACCCTCAATGGTCAGACACTGGGAGATCAGCGCCCTTTCTTTGGTGTAATGCCCGATTGGTTTTTACCTGTGGGCATTATCATTGCCACATGCGCCACTATTATTGCCAGCCAGGCTGTAATCAGCGGTTCATTTACATTGGTTTCTGAAGGGATACGTCTTCATCTTTTTCCTAAATTCACTGTAAAATTCCCAAGCAATATTAAAGGACAGATTTACATTCCGGCAGTAAATCAGGCGCTACTGATAGGCTGTATTGGTATGGTGCTTTACTTCAGAGAGTCTGCCAAAATGGAGGCAGCTTATGGACTGGCTATTACTATTGCCATGCTGATGACCAGCATATTGCTTTTCCATTATCTAAAATTCAGGGGCTGGAATATGATAATCGTATGGGGAATTATGCTGGTATTTTTTACAGTGGAAAGCTCTTTCCTGTTTGCCAATCTAACTAAATTCATGCATGGCGGCTTCTTTACCGTAATGATAGCCTCGCTGGTAGTCGCACTCATGTATATATGCTACCGTGGAGGTAAAATCAGTAAAAAAATGGTGAATCCGGTTAAAATTGAATCTTTCACTCAAAAGCTTAAAGCCCTTAGTCAAGATACCACCCTTCCAAAATACTCAACCCACCTGATATACCTAAGCAAGGTTAAAAAAGACGATGAGGTGGAATCCCTGATACCACATTCAATTTTGCAAAAACGCCCCAAGCGAGCCGATTTTTACTGGTTTGTGAATGTAAACACTACCGACCAGCCCTACGGAGCCAGCTATAGCAAGCAAATATTGGATGTTGATCAAGAGAGCGCTACGCGAATAGACGTGGTGTTTGTTCGCTTCAATCTTGGCTTCCGCGTGGAGCCCCGCTTGAATATCATGTTCCGCTCGGTGGTTCAGGATATGGTGAAGAGAAAAGAAATTGATATTGTGAGCAGATACAAGTCTCTGCAGCGAGTAAATGCCATGGGCGATTTTCGCTTTGTGATATTCCGGCGGTATCTCTCGAACGACAACGACCTTCGTCCTTCCGAGAAACTTATCATGGATGCATACTTCCTGCTGAATCGCTTGGCGGTGTCCAATCAGGAGTACTTTGGGCTGGACACAAGTAATGTGCTTGTAGAGAACGTACCGTTGATCATTGCACCGCCCCAGAGCTATACGCTTGAACGTGACGATTCGCCGTTTGTACGCACCACGCCTTAAGCAGGAACATCATGAGCATCATGAATACCGTACATACCGTGAACAGTATACACGCATCGCAACCCATCGGAGTGTTCGATTCCGGTGTGGGAGGGCTAAGTGTTCTGAAGCATCTGGTGCGCGTAATGCCGTCCGAAAGCTATGTGTATCTGGGAGACACTGCTCGCGTTCCGTACGGGAATAAATCCAAAGAAACAGTGCAGTTGTACTCGAAGCAATGTGCCGAGTTTCTGCTGCAACAGAACGTGAAGCTTATCATCATTGCGTGCAATAGTGCTTCGTCGCTTGCTCTGGAAGTGGTGCGAGCCTGTAGCAACGTTCCGGTGATTGGTGTTATAGAACCCAGTGCCCATGCGGCCTGCGCGGCAACAAAGAATAAGATCGTAGGCGTGATCGGTACACGTGCCACAGTGGGGAGCGGAGCCTATGCACGAGCACTTTCCGAGCGTGCCGGTGCCACTCCTGTCTCTGTGATTCATCAGGCCTGCCCCTTGTTTGTGCCGTTGGCCGAGGAGGGCTGGATAGCTCATCC